>CAYNNW010000120.1:0-6649 GCA_964398435.1 uncultured Gaiellales bacterium
AGTTCGTATGATCAGTCGGTCCCAATTGCGCCGCCGGTCCCCACCGGTAGCTGTATGTCCACACCCAACCGTCATGATCTACTGCCTCGCTTTGATCTGTCCGACTTCCTCTAGAAGAATTGTTCGTTCCATCGCAGGAGTTGCGTCAGTGACTGACTGGCAGCGCCCGGCATCGGCGGGCGGTACCGCTGGTCGCGGGGATGGCATCGGAACGTACTTGGTGACGTCGCGCACGAGCGCACGCTTGTTGCTCTTGCCCGGCAGTGCACCGACCCAGTAGGCCACGCACTCAACGCCGGCCGCTGGAAGTACGTCTGATCGGAACTCCACTCGCGTTCCGGATGCATAGACGATGTCGCGCGGGTCAATCTCGACTGTCTGGCCATCGACCACCTGTGTAGGTGGCGTGTACGTATCGGGATTCATCAGCATCTGTCGAAGTACTTCGGGATCATCGATCGCCTCGCGGTCCGGGCTGCGCGACTTGCGCAGATCGTCGCCCATCTGTTGACCGGCGTTCGCAGCATCAACGATCGCGCGGCGTTCTGCGCTCGAGTCGCGTGCGTTCTGCATTGCGTCGATGACGACGGTACCGACGATCGCCAGAAAGATCCCTGTCAGCACCATCGCGACGATCAGTTCAGCCAGGCTGAAACCGGAATCGTCGCGGCGACACGAACGGATGTCGTGCGAGGTCAGCATGTCGCTACCTCCTCAACGACGCCCTTGGAGTTCGTGTAGGGCGAGTTGCCATACCAGCAGGTTGGATCTTCAGGGAATGATCCGTCACGATTTCGCACGTACACGTCAATGCGATACTTGGTGATCGTCTGTCCAGCGCCCGCCTCGGGTGGCGCGAAACCGACGAGGGCGGCGGGCTTTGCGTAGTCCGTATCCCACTTGACCTCAATCGGATTCGGTCCATCCGTGAATCGCTGATAGTCGACGTAGCCATAGACATGCTTGGGAATTTCGCTTTGAACGACGTCAGTATGGGCGGTGTCGGACTTCGGATAGAACCAGACAGTGCCGTCGCTGACAGGCTCAGGCAAGCCGGTCGTGATGTAGGCGCGAAACTCGGTGCCCTCGGCGCCCGCTCCCCGACGAACGGGGCCCAGCGCCCAGCGGCGGCCGTTGCCGCGTCGTGCGGCAGGAGCTGACCAGTCGGGGTTGGCACCAGCGCGTGCAATGAATGAAACTCCGTCGGGCGACGGCAGATGTGCGCCGACTATCGGCACGCGACCCTCGTGGTCCAGCCTGAACTGCTTGATCGCTGAATCGTACGTCTTTCCGACCGCGATCACGGTCTGCTTGTTCACGGCATTTCGGGGGCTGCGAAGGACCGGAATTGCCACGGCCATCAGGATGCCTGCGATCACGATGACCACGATTGCTTCGACCAGCGTCATGCCCGCCATCGGCGGACGCGCGTGTTCGGCGAATTGTGGCATGGGCACTGGCATACAGTGTGCTCCGCCGGTCGTGGACAGGACAGGCCTTGGTCTGATATCGGCACGAACGCCAAATTCTTGAGGTCTTTTCGCTGGCCCACGGCGAAACAGTGCCGGCATGCGTGCCCGATAGACCGGTACGGACGAAGGGACGAGAATGGGTGGATTCCCACAGGGAGCAACTGCGCGTGCATACGTGACGTCGACGGTCGTCCTCGTGCTGGCCGGCGCGCTGGCCGCCGGCTGCGGTGGCAGTTCGTCGGGGGGTGACAGCGGTGGCAGCGGGGGCGCCAAGCTCAAGCGGGTCAAGATCGTCAGTGACCTGCCCTTGACAGGATCCTCGCGAGCCCAGACCGAATCGATGGTCAAAGCCATCAAGATGCGGCTGAAAGAGTCGAACTACAAGGCCGGCACCATTCCGATCGATTACGAGTCTAAGGACGATGCAACTGCCCAGGCCGGCAAGTGGGATGAGGCCAAGTGCACCCAGAACATGACCGAGATGGCGGCCGACAAGCAGGTCGTCGTCGTGATCGGTCCGTTCAACTCAGGCTGTGCCCAGGTGCAGATCAAGATCGCCAATCAGGCAGGGCTTGCGATGGTCAGCCCCGCAAACACCGCCGTTGGGCTGACCAAGGCCGGCGGCGATCCGGGTGAACCCGACAAGTATTACCCCACGGGCGTGCGTAATTACGTGCGCGTGGCGCTGGCGGACGACCTGCAGGGACAGGCCGCTGCCCTGTGGGCGAAAGAGCTGGGGAAGAAGCGAGCATTCGTCCTGCATGACAAGGAGACGTACGGCAAAGGGATCGCCGATCAGTTCGAAGCTGCCGCAAAGAAGCAGAACATCAAGATTGTCGGATTCGAGGGGATTGACCCACTGGCGACCAACTACCGCGGGCTCGTGCCCAAGATCACCGGCAAGAAGGCCGACGTCGTCTATTTCGGCGGTATCACGCAGAACAATGCTGGTCAGGTGCTGAAGGATCTCCACGCGGCTGACCCCGGGATTACCTTCATCGGCCCCGACGGAATCTACGAAGAGGCATTCGTTGAAGCTGCCGGCAAGGCTGGAAACGGCGCGCTCGCAACATTCGGTGGCCTGCCACCGGACAAGCTCACAGGCTCCGGCAAGGAGTTCATCGAGAAATACCGCAAGGAGAACGGAGAGCCGCAGGCCTACACGGCCTACGCATACGACGCGACCGGGATTGCGCTGGCAGCCATCGAGCGCTGTGCCGAGGGTGGCGGTGTTACGCGCAAGTGCGTGATCAAAGAGCTGTTCGAGACCACCGATTACGAGGGCGCTCTGGGCACGTTCTCGATTGGCAAGACAGGCGATACATCGCTCGCGGTTCTGAGCGGTCTGACTGTGAAGAATGGCGCATGGACGTTCGCACGTCCGCTGGAACTGAAATCAGCGGAGGAGAAGGGCTGAGATGGCGATTTCAGCGGCACTTCGCGAACAGATCGTCACCAGGGCATCGCACCTGGCGATTGGGCTGTGCGTGCTGCTGCTCGCCATTGCGGCGCTCTCCGACCCCGCGGTCTTCGTGCGGCAGACGATCATCGGACTCTCCAACGGCGCGCTGATCGCGCTGATCGCGCTCGGCTACACCATGGTCTACGGCATCATCGAGCTGATCAACTTTGCCCACGGTGATGTGTTCATGATCGGCTCGATGCTGGCGATGCAGATCATCGTCTGGTCGGGAATCGACGCCGGTTCGTCGATCATCGCAAAGCTGCTGATCGTCGTGGTCATCCTGGCTCTGTGCTCGATCGGCTGTGCCGCCATCAACGTCTCGATTGAGCGGGTCGCATACCGGCCACTGCGCGGTGCGCCACCACTTGCGCCACTGATCACCGCTATTGGGATGTCCTTCATCCTGTCCAATGTTGCCCAGAAGATCTGGGGCCCCAGCCCGATCAACGTGCCGGACTTGCTGGGGAACGGCGCCATCATGGGCCTCCGCCTCAAGGATGTGTTCGTTGTTGCCATCACAGTGCCGCTGCTGTACGCGCTGACCTGGTTCGTTGCCAACACCCGCCAGGGCAAGGCAATGCGCGCCACTGCACAGGACCGCGAAGCAGCTGCAGTCATGGGTATAGATGTCAATCGCACCATCGCATTGACATTCATCCTTGGCGGGCTGCTGGCTGGCGCAGGTGGCGTGCTCTACGCGCTGGTGAATACGACTGCGGTCTGGAATGCGGGCTTCAAGAACGGCATGTATGCCTTCACTGCAGCTGTTCTCGGTGGAATCGGCAACCTGACCGGCGCTGTCTTGGGCGGGCTGGTGATCGGCCTGGTCTCGGTCTACGCGACGCTGTACATTGGCGACCGCTGGACCGACGTGGTGGTGTTCGCAATTCTGGTGCTGGTCCTGGTGCTCCGCCCGACCGGCATTCTTGGTGAGCAGTCGGTGGCGCGCGCATGAGTGCCGCAGCTCCCCCCATCGGCGCAATGCCTCAGGCAGCAACCGAATCGACCCCCACTCCCCTGGATCGGCTGCGCCTGCTTGCCGCTGGTCGCGGTGGCACGATCGCGCTGATCGCATTCGCGGTGCTGTTTCCCTGGATCGACAGTGCACTCGGTCTGGACCTGATGAATCCCGCACTGCGAATACTTACCAGCGTCATGCTTGCCCTCGGGCTCAACATCGTGGTCGGGTATGCCGGACTGCTTGACCTGGGATACGTTGCATTCTGGGCCATCGGCGCCTACGTCGTCGGGTGGTTCGCATCGGGGCAATTCTCCACTGTCAACTTTCACTTTCTCAGTGGTGTGCAGCACACACTGCCGGGCGTGCACATTTCTGTCTGGCTGCTGTTCATCGTGGCCGCATTCTTCACAGCGCTCTTCGGTGTGATTCTCGGTGCTCCGACGCTTCGCCTGCGCGGTGACTACCTGGCGATCGTCACGCTTGGATTCGGCGAGATCGTGCCAAAGGTCTTCCAGAACGGCGACGACATCATGGGCCACAACTTGACCAACGGAACCCGCGGCATCGCTGGTCTGGATACCCCGGTCCTTGGTGGGGCAGCCGTTGAGCAGGCGCTTGGGCCAGGCTGGGGCATCTGGGGGCCGATCAACCTGCAGCCGTGGTACTACCTTGGCGTCGCGCTCGTGGTGCTGTGCGTCTATGTGTCAACGCAGCTGCAATGGTCAAAGTTGGGGCGCGCCTGGCAGGCAATTCGAGAGGACGAGATAGCTGCGTCGGCGATGGGAATCAACCTGGTTCGTACCAAGCTCTGGGCCTATGGAATTGGAGCGGCGCTGGGCGGGGTGGCCGGGGTGTATCACGGCGCACGAATTGGAAGCATTTTCCCTGCCAGCTTCCAGTTCTACATTTCGATCTCACTGCTGTGTATGGTGATCATCGGGGGCATGGGGAACGTACGTGGAGCGATTCTTGGAGCGTTCGTCATCGAGGGGCTCAACTTCTGGCTCCTGCCAAAGTTGAGTGATGTTGTCAACGCAGTTGGCGTGAAGGTTGATCTCGCCAGTTGGAACCTGGCGATCTTCGGGGTGCTGCTCGCGGTGACGATGCTGTATCGACCACAGGGATTCCTGCCGGCCAAAGCCCGCATCATCAAACTTGACGACGAACCGATCCCTGATGGTGTTCATGCACCCCATCGTGACGATCACCTGGTTGACGAGGCTCACGCGGGCCACGCGGACCACTTTCCGTCGGCACTGCACGGGCCACAGACACACTTCCATCCGGTGCTCGAGGTTGGGGATATCCCACATCCTCACATTCACGAGCACGTCTATTCCAAAGCCGCCGCCAATGAGCTGCGCCCGAGTGATGAACACCCTGTGGCGCAGCAGGGAATTCCGCGGCCTCGCGCAGCAGCGCCGATCATCGATGCGGGGCCGGAACCCGCACGCCGATTCCCGCGCTTCGGCGACGGTCCGGTCCCTCAGCGTCGATCCCTCAGTCTCCGACGATCCACGATTCCTCGTCGGCCCGAGGATCGACCCTCAGCCATGTTGAGCGTTCCCACACTTCGTCAGCAACTCACTCCGGAAGTGGGTGAGAGCGATGGCTGACCTGCTGGTTGCACGCGCACTGACGATGAGATTTGGCGGACTGACTGCCGTGGACAGTGTGGACTTCACAATCCCCGAGGGCGCCGTTGTCAGCCTGATCGGACCAAACGGTGCGGGCAAGACAACGTTTTTCAACATGCTCACCGGTCTATACGAACCGACAGAAGGTGAGCTGACATTCCTGGGCCAGGACGTATTCGCACGACCACCGCATCTGATCGCATCGCTGGGAATGGCGCGGACGTTTCAGAACATTCGACTGTTCAGGGAACTGAACATGATCGACAACGTGCTGGTTGGAATGCATACCCGACTGAAGGCCGGGCTGGTCGCCACGCTGTTGAAGACTCCCGGCTGGCGTCGGGAAGAGCGCGAGGCGATTGCCGAGGCGCGCAGATTGCTGCGGTTGGTGGGGCTGCCCGATCGGCACAATGACCTGGCGGGGAATCTGCCCTACGGAGACCAGCGACGCCTTGAGATTGCTCGAGCACTGGCGGCCCACCCGAAGGTAATTCTTCTTGACGAACCTGCAGCAGGGATGAACCCCCAGGAGACCCGCGACCTGGCGGGGTTGATCCGCCGTCTGCCGGAGGTCGCCGGCTGCAGCGTGCTGTTGATCGAGCACGAAATGAAGCTGGTGATGTCGATCAGCGACCGTGTGACCGTGCTGGAGTACGGCTGCAAGATCGCCGAAGGCACACCGGATGAAGTTCGACACGATCCCGCCGTGATCGAAGCGTATCTTGGCGGAAGTGGCGGCGAAGTCGTCGTCCCTGCAGCGGACGCGGCGGTCCCCGCCAGTGAGGTGGCTTCATGAACCAGGCCGCAGCGGCAGACCTGCCGACCAGGCCGGATCGACGAAGTCGGACCGATCCGCCACTGCTCGACGTTCGCGATGTTCGGGCGGCGTACGGGAGCGTCGAAGCACTGCACGGCGTATCGCTGCGCGTACACGAGGGTGAGATCGTCTCGCTGATCGGCTCAAACGGTGCCGGCAAGACGACGACCATGCGCGTGATCCACGGGCTGATGAAGGCCGCAGCAGGATCGGTTGAGTTTGCCGGTGCTGACGTTACTGGCTCGTCGACCTTTGAACTGGTTCGTGGCGGCATGGCCCAGTCACCCGAGGGGCGTC
>CAYNNW010000121.1:0-6577 GCA_964398435.1 uncultured Gaiellales bacterium
GTGAACTCAGCGAGGCCGTCGCCAATCGATTGGTCGTCCAACCCAAGCGCAACCGCCGCTGCCGCTGCGGTTACCGCGTTATAGACGTTGTACAGGCCGGGCAGTTTGATCCGAACGGCAAGCTGTGCCGCATCACCGGGAATCGCAATATCCATCTCTGACCCGGCCAGACCGTCGGGGCGCACCGTGCGCGCGGCAACATCCAGCACCGGGCGCGTCGAGTCGCCGGTCGGGCACGTCCAGGCGCCGAGGTGCCCGACATACGACGCCGAGTAGTCAAGCGGAGACTGGCAACGGCGGCAGAACACCGAGTCGGCAGCGTGGGGCATGGTTGCAGCGGCGACGGTCGGATCGTCTATTCCGAACCAGCACGCCTCGAGCATCTTCGATGCAGCGACGGCATCGGTCACAACCGTTGCGATCAGCGGATCGTCAGCGTTGGCCACAATTCTGACCGTCTGATGCTTCCCCATCGCGGTGAGCATGGCTCGCCAGCGATCACCCAGGGTCTCCAGCTCGCCGTACCGATCGAGCTGGTCGCGAAAAAGATTGCCCAGCACAACAACGTCGGGCGCCAGATCGACCCCGACCAGAGACATTGTCGCTTCGTCGACTTCCAGAATCACGAGTGATGCGCGCTCGCGACGGTGTGTCAGTAGAACTGTCGCGATTCCGGAACGCAGATTGGCGCCGCTGGCGTTGTGCACGACCCTCCGACCGGCCCGTTTTCCAACCAGCGCGAGCATTGAAGCCAGTGTTGTTTTGCCGTTCGTTGCGGATACGAGCACCACCTGCACGTCCGGGCACGATCGATCGAGTCGCCTGCGCAGAACCGCAAGTGCGTCGGGCCGCAGTGCGAGCAGCACTTTGCCAGGAAGGGTGGTTGCCCCGCGGCGCATCAGATGCAGCAGCCGAACGCAGATGACGGCGACCAGCAGCGCAACCCGCATGGGAACGAGCTTTCTCAGTCCTGAAGGGCCTTCTGACGCTACTTGCACGCAGTGCATCATACAGCGACTTCTGCTGCATGCCTTGCTGGGTATTGCCTATTTTTCAAATTGCATGCTACGGTTGTTGCACAGGTTCTCGTAGTTGCGGAATGAGCAGCATGCTCGTCCAAGGTTTCGGGATCCGCCGGAAATGGCAGACAAGGATTGTCACCTTTGGTCGCCACATAGCCATGGGACACCCCCGCAGGCGGCAACGATCCGGGAGCGGACAGGATGCGAAGCAAGACTATCTACCGAGTAATCGAAGGCATCGATCGTGAGCGATTGGCGCAGTTCCAGGCAGGGATGCGCAAGCGATACTCGGACGAGTTCATCCTTCGGGAGCTGAAGGAGTGCGCACGACGAATCGGCAAGTCGCCGACGATGCGCGAGTTCGAGGCAGACAGTGAGACCACTGTCCATCCGCAAACGGTGATCGAACACTTTGGCAGCTGGAACACCGCAAAGCGCAAGGCGGGACTTGTTCCGCGACGATTTGCCAGCCGCGATGAGCTGCTGATGCTGCTCAAGCAGCTGGGTGAGGAGCTCGGCCGCGTGCCGACCGCCAAGGACATCGAGGCACGCAAGGGACGCATGCCCTCGAAGAGCCTGTACTGGCACACGTTCGGTTCGCTGAACAACGCACTCAAAGAGGCTGGCTTCGACATCGCCGTTGGCGAGGAGCGACTGGCTCGGGCAATCGATCAGGGTGTGTACCTGGCAGTGCGACTCGGCCGGCTGCCGAAGTTCAGCGACTGGGCCGCTGCCCGCAAGACTGACGTCAACATGCTCACCGAGTGGCAGGTGTACCGCATGTTCGACGCGCGCCGCGGCGCATGGTCAACCTTCCAGTTCCTGATCCGCGAGCGATTGGGCGAGCGAGGCATCGGCGTCGACGACGACGGTGCAATCTTCGAAATGGACTGATCTGACTGACGCCAGTCGGAGATGTATTTCAGGGCCCCGGACCACAACGGTTCGGGGCCCTTTCCAATTGTGGAATCAGGTGGGGGTCCCTGCCGAGACCGGGTGAGGGGTCGCGATGCTGCAGCGAACCAGATCCGCCAGTGTTGCGGCCTGGGCGCGTCGATCAATTCGTGCTCGGATGTCGGCCGGCAGTGGATCGCGAGCTGGCGATGTTCCATCGAGTGCTCGCTCGATCGCCGCCGCGATCGCCTGGCTGTCGTTGGGGTCGACTATTGGTCAGGCGTTGGCCTCGCGCAGATACGCGGCCGCCGCACCCTCCTCGGGAACCGCTGCAAGAATCGTCGTTGGTGATGCCAGGTACTCGAATAGCTTGCCGGTCAGCACACCGGCACTGCCACGACCCGGAGCGATATACAGGTACAGCATGTCTGCGCCGTGCTGCAGCGCGAGAATTTCGCTGTGATCGCGGAATTCATCGATCCTGACCACGTCACTCAACTGCGGGGAGGCGTCGATCCGCGCCCGATCTGCAGCCGGGAGACTCCCCACAAAACGGACACGCAGTGATTGTGCGTGTTGCTCACTCAACGATTCGATTGCTGTCAGCAGCGATGTCGGCGACTGGCGGCCGAAGAAGTTGCCCGTGTACAGAAGCAGCGTTCGATCCGCGTCTTCGTCCAGCCGTCGGGGGGTCGTTGCCGAGATGGCATCGAACTCGACGCCATTCGCAATCACCTGCGTACGTCCGGCAAGCTGGGGCCATCGGCGTACCTGCTCCCCGACGATTGGCTCACTGACCGATACCAGGCGATCAGCCCGCGCAATCGTGCGATTCGCGATGCGGGTGTTGACGCGGTGCTTGAGGCGCACGCTTGCCCTGTCGAGTCGCAGATGCGGCAGGTCCAGCCACGAGTCGCGCAGATCGGCAATCCAGGGAATATTCAGCTCATTCGCAATGCGTTGGCCGACGAGATGGCATGTCTCTGGTGGTGACGTCGACAGCACTGCGTCGAATCCGATTCTTCTACCGGCGCGGATGCCGGCCGGAACGGCGTCGCGCATCCAGGGGCGATGGATATCGGGCAGCAACAGCCTGCGCGGCAGCAGCTGTGCTCGCCGGGCAAGGCGTTGCAGTCCTCGAGTCTCTGCCAGCAGTTGGGCCGGGCGAACCGAGTCGGGACTCCGGTTGTCGGTTCGATGGACGACGGTCGCTTCAGGCACGTCCAGCCCGCCGCCACTCTGCAGCCAGCGCGGATCACGTGGCGTGAGCACGTGTACCTCGATGTTGTGCTCGGGCAGGTGTCGACACCAGGACAACACCCGCTGGACGCCGCCGCCGGCAGCGGGGGGGAAGTAGTACGAGACGATGAGCAGTCGAAGTGGATCCATTGTGTACACCTGCTGCAGCCGTTGACGGGTCAGCCGGTGGCCAATCGCTGGAGGCAGGTGGCGCGCTCCTCAGGAGACGCTATCGGGTTGACCAGCCACTGCGCAGACTCATCAGCGCGGAACCGCTGCTGCCGCACCAGCCTACCTGCGCTGAAAGTCAGCAGGCGGCCGGGGTGAACGGGCCGGCGAAACAACCGCACACCGACGAATTCCTCAACGATCTCGATTGCCTCGAGCGTCGACGCCCAGATGATGTCGCGGCGCCCATCGGCACGAGCACTTGTCGCGGCAAGCCACAGCGGCCGGCCATATCCACGTGCAATGAACACGCGTCCCGGCGCATACGCATCAAACCAGGCAGCGACCATTGGGCCGCGCAGCATCTCCAGGGCGGCGCTCGTATCGGTCAGACCATGTGCGTCGAGCGCAGCGAAAATGGCCTCGCTGTCGACCGTCATTCCAGCCTCTGCCCGCTCGCGCTTGAGCGTGGTGAAGATCTCGTCATCGTTGGTTATTCGACCGTTGTGAACCCCGACGATTCGTCCGTGGCGGATGGGATGGTTGTTTGCGGGGAGGGATGGGCGCCCCTTGGTGTGATCGCGAACGTGCAGCACCAGCTGCCTCGGTGCGGGCAGCGCTGCCAGCTCGTCCAGAAAGGTGGATGCGCCACCCGGCTGCTTGTGAACGTGAATCCGTCCTTCGTGTTCCCAGGTACATCCTGCAGCATCGGCGCCACGTTCAGCGACGGCGGCGAGCAGCACACGCGCAAGCAGCAGTGGATCGAGCGTGCTCGTCGGCGAGAGGCTGTATCCCGAGATTCCGCACATGGCGGCCTGCCTCGTGTCGCGGTGGACGATGGAACGACAGACCAGCGCACTACCCGATTGACGGAGTGTGCGAACGGACTGCCACCGTTGTGTCGAACGCCAGCTTTCCGCAGGTTTCGACGTGCAGAGGCGGTTTTCCTTCCACGGCCGGGGCGCAGTGCCGTCACGGCCACCGGGGGTGAATACCTCCGTGCAGGACATCGGGTCAACGCACATAAGAAAGGGCCGGCGTCGCTGAACGCGGGCCCTTTCCAACTCAGCGTGCGGCTCGATTACCGCACCGGTCTGCCATACCGACTGATTGTAGCGCGCGCCCGGCTGGATTCGAACCAGCGACCTCCGACATGGCAGACCGGTGCTCTCTCCGCTGAGCTACGAGGGCGACGCCATTGGTCTGCAGGCCGTGCCGAAGGTCGCTCCAGTCTGAAGCGTGGCGTGTGACATTCCGGTGACAGATGTGTCAGGCGGCGAGCGAGTCGTCGCCGAAGTCGTCTGCGCGACCATCGGCATCGTGCTGCGCGAGTTCGCGACAGAGCGCGCATGCGTCCGCCTTGAGAATGCCGATGCTCAGCATTTCCTCGGCGATCATTCGAAACTCGTCTGGACGACGTGCGATAAACGATGCCTCGGCGATGTCAGCAACGCTGAACAACTCGGCACCGACCGTGATCGCCACGCTCCATACTGTCGGCTCACTCAAGCCAGCCGCTACCGTGCGGGCCTGGGATGTCGACGTGACATCGGCGAACGGATCGTCACCGCGGGAGGTCATGCCACCCTGCAGCGTCACCGCCAGATTGGTCGATCCCGTGGTGAATCGGCGATTGAGGAAGTGTGGAATCTCATCACCGAGCGGCGGATGGAAGCGGTAGCCCAGCTCAAAGGTCCGCTCGTCGACAGACACGTGGCCACAGCTGCTTCGCAGATAGGCGGCCAACGCTCCGACGGTTCCACCTGGTGATGTGCGCATCCGCGCCACCAGACCGTCGGGGGTCATGTCGAATGAATCGCTCACGCGGTCTGCTGCTCCTCGCCGTGTCCTGCTGAGATCAACTCCATGCGGCGGTCCAGGTCGCGCTTCATGATGCGTTCCTCGGCATCCAGTCCTGACAGGCCGGCGCTGAGCACGCTCCAGCACTCCGGTTCAAATTGCTCGTATTCGGCCGCGGTCATTGAGCCCGAGGCAGTGAGATACGCGCCCCACATGGCAGAGCGTCGTTCGGCAAGTTTTCGCTCGACGTCCCTGAAGGCCGTGAGCAGATCATTTTTGGTGCACGGTGATTCCGGCATCCAACCCTCCGTTGTGACCGCGTCGTCTGTGCCTGTCTATCGGACGGAGGGGCCGGAAAGTTGACAGCCATCGCACACGGCACTGTGTGCAATCAGGTGCGCACCCCGGCCATTGCTGATTCGTCGGTCGGAAGGTGGTCCGTGACGTTCGTAACTGCGATGCCCTGTGACGGGGCATTCATGTCGATCTCATGCGGGTCGGCTAGTACGTTGCCGCGGGCGTCGTGCGTCACCCGGACGACCGGTCGGGCAGGTGCCTCAGGGTTGCTGCGAACGACCACTCCGTGCTGCCGATTACTGAGCTTGACAGATGCACCGGCACTGCACGGCGCGATCGACGATGCAAATGATTCAACAACCCGCGGGTCATACAGCGAGCCGGCCCCCGTGACGATGCGCCCCCAGGCTGTGGTGACATCGATGGTTCGGGCTGGTTTGAGCAGATCACCGGCCGCCATAGTCATCAGGCCGTCGACAACTGCTGCAATGTGACCGTGATCGTGAATCGCATCGCCGCTCAGATGGTCGGGCGTGCCTGAACCGTCAAAGTGCTCGTGATGTTGCGCGACGGCGACCTTGGACAGCGGCGAGATCTCCGGATTGTCCATCATCCGAAAACCGGTCTTTGAGTGGTTTGCCACCAGTTTGCGCTCGCTCGGATCCAGTCGCTTGAGCGAGCCATCTCGAGCCTGGAACAGTGGCACGAGGGCCACGTCGAGCAGCAGCATCCCGATGCCGGCCTTGATGCAGCGGCCGTCGGCCCGGTCGCGACGCAGCTTGCCCTGGTAGTCCGTCCAGCCGTGTGTGGAGTAGTGCTGCTTTGCGACAGTCATCCCCATCACGGCCAGGTTGAGCGCGCGTTGCAGATACGAGTTGGTCGTCGAAATCAGATCGACCGCCGACAAGGGCCCGGTCAGTGTGGCGTCGAGCTGGTCATAGACCTCCGATGCGATCTGCTCGAGTGTGGACACGTGATGTGTCTCCAGGCGCGCGTCTTCTTCCGCCAGCTCCTCGAAGACGCCGCGCAGCGAGGCGATGCTCCGGCTGCGCAGCTCGTCGGTGATCGGGGCATCGACATCAATGCCGCGCGAGAAGTCATCCTCAATCAGCACGCTCGCGACACCAGCGGCTGTCAGGCGCACGCAGAGCTTGTCT
>CAYNNW010000122.1:0-6562 GCA_964398435.1 uncultured Gaiellales bacterium
ATCATCATTCAGGACCAATCGCCCCGGGACGTATTCGGTAGCAAGCATCGTGGCGCCACGATCACCGAAGACCATCCGTGGCGCCCGACCCCGCGAGACCCACGGCTCGAGCCAGGACTCGTGCGCATGGATCTCCCGGCCAATGTGATGATCGTCGACACCTCCCGCTTTGAGGATGAATCGCGAACTCATGTGGTCAAGCTCCAGGACCACCGTTTCGACAAGCCCCCAGCTGTGATCATGGACCACGTGCGCACCCGGAAACCACTCGCTCATCAGTGAGCGCTGTCGAGGTGAGAGCCGAGCGAGCGAGGAGGCGGCCACAGGCCAAATCCTAGCGAGGCGGCCGTTTCGCCTCCGTTCGGGACTACTCGGGAAGAATTCCACCAGTCGGCAACAGCGCTGGCGCGGGATCCTCGACGCCCTCTACTTCGGGCTCGGGATCCGGAAACGGGTTCACAGGGCGGCGCTCGGCAGCCGTAGACAGCACGATGATCGTCCGGGTTCGCTCGATTCGAGCAATCGAGCGGATATTCCAGATCAATCGTTCAAGCGCCACGGTACTGGTCGCCCGCACCTTGAGCAGGAAGCTTTCGTCACCTGCAGTCGAGTGGCACTCCTCGACGCCTGGAAGGCTGATCAGGCGGTCGCGAGCATCCATGTACGTGGCACCACCACGCTCTGTCACCGCAACAAATGCCGTAACTTCGGCTCCGATTGCACGCGGGTTGACCAAGGCCTGATAGCCGATGATCACGCCACGTTGTTCGAGCTTTCGAACACGGTCATGCGCGGACGCAGTGGATATGCCTGCAGCCTCAGCGAGTCGTGCAAACGTCGCACGTCCATCGTTCTGCAGTGCCTCGATGATCTTTCGGTCGGCATCATCGAGCTTGACGGGCTTGGGTTCGGATCGCTTCGCCATGGGGACATGGATCGTACCGGAACGGCACGGTCGAGGCACAACCTGTTTGATACCGTGCTGTTCGGAACACAGGATTCACGACCGCAGGAGCATGAAAATGCTGATCAACGACATCCTCGAGGAGCAGCCCGAGGCCTTCCCCACAGTGACTACCGACGCGTCAGTCAGCACCGCTGCACGTCTGATGCGCGAGCGCGACGTGCGAGCGGTTCCCGTCGTTGAGAACGATCGACTGATCGGGATCGTCACGGACTGGGACATCGTTCATGCGTTCTCGAAGCGCGCCGGCGATCTTGCCGACATGCCGGTGTCGTCGATCATGACCTCGGACGGACTGATCACGATCAAGCGTAACGCCACCGCGACCGACGCAACGGCTGTGCTTGCTGAACACCGGGTTCACCACCTGCCCGTTCTGGATGGCGACCGCTATTGCGGCACAATCTGTCTAGGCCTGGAGTGGAGCGAAGAGGGAATGCTGACGCCCCCCGTTCGTCCAACCCTGACCGCCCGGCGCCCCTGAGCGATCCGAATGAAATGCGCCAGCGGCGCTCGAATCCGGCACGAACGACGATCGTTGTGCTGGCAGCTCTGCTTGCCAGCGTAGTTACCCCGTGTCGCGGGCTGGCAGGCACAGACGATTCGCTTGGCAATCTCAGCAATCGTGGTCGGGTGAAGCCGCCCACGGTCGATGACCTGCAACGTCAGCGCGACTCGAAGTTGGACGCGACATCGCGCCCCGATTCTGGCATCTCGTTCGCGCCAACGATTATCGATATCACGGTGCGGCCGGGCGTCACATTGGTGAAGCCGATATTGCTGACCGCGCGGGGCGACAAGCCAATCACCGTCGAGTATTCGCACTCGGATTTTGGGTTTACGAAGTCGTACACCGTTCGGCTGATCAGGGATACGGAACGCGAGACGGTTCCGTTCAGTACCCGCGGCTGGTTCAGCGTTCCAAGGACGCGCATCGTATTGCCACCTGGCAAGCAGACGACGATTCCACTGACAATCAGGGTTCCGTCCACGATCTCGCCAGAGACCCACCTTGGGGCAGCACTGTTCAGAACAGTTCCGGATGCTGCATCACCGTCTTCCAGCGGATTCCTGACGTCGACCGAGACCGGGCCGCTCGTGCTGATCAGGGTTCGCGGAGGGCAGCGCCCCCGCCCGAAGCTCGAACGCATTGAAATCCCGCGGTACCGCTCACGCGGGCCGATTCCCGTGTCGTTCTACGTCAACAACTCCGGGCGCACGCACCTGCGATTCAAGGGCCGGGTCCGCATGACGGGACGAGGCCCGAATGAGGGTACAGGGATCCGTTCCCAGGTCGTTCTTCCCAACGCACCACGGCAGGTGCATGCGTCGGTCGGCCGCAACAACATGCCGCTCGGTGTCTACCGCGTTGAAGTGGAGATCATCTCAACGCCCGGCCAGATTCGTGTGCGCGAGCACCACTGGGTCATCGTTGCTCCGGCGTGGCTCCGAGCGCTCCTGGCATTGTTCGGTATCGGAGCAATCGGAATTGGCGTTGCCGGCGCAACCGTTCTGGTAGTCCGTCATCGTCGCGCCAACCGGCCGAGGGTGATGGTCGCAACCGGTGATGAGCACGACCCATCGATTGACGATCGGTCGGAAGATGGAACTGGTGCCGGGATCGTTGACGAAGAACCAATTGACGAAACGGCGCGCGATTCCAGCCATGACATCACCGACGGCATGGATGACCAGACAGTGCTCGAAGCCGAGGTGATCGACACGATGTTGATGCTGCTCGAGGATCACGACCTCGACGACTATCCCGAGTTCAGCGCCGACGAGTAACCGTCACGCTGCTATCCGGGAAGACCGCCCGACGACCCACGACGCCGAAGCAGGGGACGCAGTCCCAGGAAGTACGCAAGGGCAAGTCCAAATCCGGTTGCCGGTAACACGGCACCGGTCCAACCGCCATTCCACGTTGTTGGAACCTCGGCCTTGGCAGTTCGGCCATCGTTTGACAATTCAACAGTACCCTTCTGAATCAGCGCCTCGTCTCCCTTCGCTGGAGCGTCAACAACGCACCGACCGCGGGCGCCGGGCAATGCGTATGTGCACGATTGCCTGGGAGACTTGGCCGTAGTAACCGTTTCACCCGTGACGGCATCAACGTAGCGAACGATCGCCGAGGGGCGGGCTGCCACATCACCCTCATTCTCATACTCAATTACGGTCTTCCCCTCCTTGGTAACAACGACGTCCTTGATCACCAACTCTGGTGGTGCGACGCTGCCGGAGTTGATGAAGAACAGGGAGGCAATGGCGCTCGCTGCCCTAATACTTGTGCCAACCGGCTGCGACCGCGTGCGCACTGTCACGGCTGCATAGTGACCGCCGGATGAAGATGAGGGAACATCGACGTACACCTTGAACGACTTCGTGGCTCCCGGTGCCAGCGTGAAGGTCCGCACCGACGGTGTCAGCCAATCGGCCGCCGAGATCGGCGAGTCGACCTCGTCGCCAAGGAGAATCGGTGCGGCCGAGGGATCCGTGCTTGATCCTGCAAAGTCCTGAGTATCAACAATGAAACTCGTTGACGACTCATTGCCGTTCTTGACCTTCAACGTGGTCGACGCCCGTCGCCCCGGCGTGACATCCATCTCAACCATCAGTGGATTGACCGAGAAGCCATTCGCAAGCGCAACTGCCGGAAGCAGTCCCGGCAGCGCAAGCAGTGCCATGGTCAGCATCAGCAGTTGAAGTGTGCGAGAGAAATTGACCATCGGTGGCTCACAGATTGATTGTTGCCGTTGCAAGCACATAGGCCTTGGGGCGTGCCCCCTCCGGCAATGGATCCCGAATTTCACTCGCGAACCGAACGTTCGTCGTTGACTGGGCAACAGGACCAGACCGCCGTCGAGCAACTTCGACACCGCGACGACCATCGAGACCGCGCCAGTATCTGCCATCCCTGAACGAGTCCAGCGAGTGGCGCCCGCCAGCCGTGAACCCGAACCGCCGAGAATCGCGAACCGTTCTCCACGGCTGCAGCGTTGACGGGAGGTCCTCGACTTCAGCTCCGGACCGCCGATCCGACATTGCAGGCCGCCGGTTCGTCGAGATGACGAGCTTGTATCCTTCGCCCGCCGTCGAGAACACCCTCCAACTGACCTCGGCAGTGGTCCGCTTACCTGTGCGCGCGCGCATCCCCGACTGAGCCTGCGGAAGCGAGATGAAGGCAGCCTGTTTGACGCGCTGATGCACGGTGACCGGCTGTTCGATCAGCGCAGCCGATCCACGAGGGATGAACGGCACCGTGACCAGCGCGATGGCGACCACCATCACCCCGCAGTCGAGCAGGCGAGTCCCCCGGGCCCGTATTCGCACTCCCATGCAGTTCATATCGGCACGCGCACGTAAAAGCCTTACTACGAGCCCGGGCTCGCCAGCCTCGCGACCAGCCGTGGTCAGTCGTCATATTGGCGCCGCCGAGACCGAGCGACCACAGCCGTCGCAACAACTGCGAGCAGCGCCAGTATCGGAATCGGCAGCACAAGCATCCATCCGGCCGACGCGGAGCCGGAGCGCGTGACACGGGGCGCTCGCCCGGTGGACGTGGGAACCCCGAACGTCCACCGAACGGAACCGTTGACGAGTGCGGGCACTGCGGAACCGCCCAGCGCAATTCGCTGCCTGCGCGTGGCTCCGGGCAACAGGATCGAGGGGCGCAACGAAATTGTGGCGTCGGACCCCGGGTGGCGCGCAAGCCGAACACTCCCATTCATCTGGGCGTGCACGTTTCCTCGATTTCGCACCGTTGCAACCCAGGCCGATCTCCCTCCCCAGCCGAATCGATGCTCGGGACGAACATTCACGGTCACGCGAGGCTCCAACCGGTTGCTACCAGCAACCGCAAGCAGTACCAGCACGTCCGCGCGAACCGAGATGGCGACGTCACCGCCGCCGGGGGGAGCAGTGACAAAACTGACCGCCGCGTAACGACCTCCGCTGGCGGCGTCATCAGGGACACGAACCGTGAGATCAACAGTTGCCTCGTCGCCGGGATCCATCGTGAATGACGATCGAGACAGCGTCGACCAACCGATCAGTTCGTCGTCCCGCCGTGCCGTGCGCACAATGACATCGGGCCCCGTCGCTGCGCCAGCACGCATTCCGTTCAGGGCGGCCTGCATCGACACGCGACGCCCCGTCTGATTTGCCACGGACACGGGCAGCTCGTAGGTCCGTCCCGGTTTCACCGCGCGTCGAATGACAACCGGCGACACGGTCACCACCCTGTTTGCCGGGTTGCGCACGACCGGTTGTTGCGCAGCGCCAGCGGCGTGTGCCGCGCCGGGCATACTGATCGCAACTGCGATCGACCACATCGTGATGCCGACGGCCGCTACCAGGCGAGAACGGGCGTCACACCGACCACCAGATTGGCGCGGTACGACCCTTGCTCCTGCACGCCTTGCTCCGGGATCTGCGTTCGCAGCAGCAGATTCATTGAGAACTGGCCCGTCCCGCCTGCCTTCATCAGCTGGTAGTCGGTGCGCGTAAAGCCGCGCCAACGTCGGGAGTCTCCGCCGCCCCACTTTTCTGTGTCCAGCAGCGTTCCCTCGCGGCGCGACGCCTCGACCGAGTAGCCGAATATCCCCTTGTCGAAGCCCTTCGTCGACCAGAGACATGGACATCCACGCCGCCGGAAGTCTGCGAACGCACCGTCTGCGCCATTGCCGTCTGTCGCATTCCGGCCTCGCAATGCCGGTGCTGTGGTCGCACGCCCCGTTAACGAGTAGCCGTATGACCAGTTGCTTGACAGCTTCCAGCCGCCACTTCGGGCCGTCGCCATGTCGCCCGGCTGGCTGAGCTCCGACAGCCGTACGGCCCGCGATCCCGCCGTGAATGACGGTGTGTAGGCGACGTGCTCGAGAACCGTGACATCGACGTTCGTGCTTCCGGAGGAGGTTGAACTCCAGCCATCGGCCGAATTCATCCACCAGCCGCCCACGATGCAGGCGATCACCGCGATCGCCCAGCAGACCGGATCCGCGACCGCACTGCGCAGGGCTCGACGGCGCGCCACTGCGGTGTTCCCGCGCGCTCGACTCACTTCTCGCTGAGTTGGAAATCGCCCCACTCCAGGTTCTATCGGCAACTTCTGCCGTTTGATTGAGGTGCCGTCTTCACGCCCTGACCATGGCCTTCGGGACGTATCCCCCCTGCTCTGCAGGTAGTTTTCCTCAAGTTCGTACCCATTCATGCCGATGCAGGCACCATGCCCACGTCTGGTGGCACACCCCAACAGGGGTCGGCCGGTGATCGATTGCTTGCTTCGCTTGCACATCTCCAGCGGTCCGATGACCTCCCGACGCTACTCGAGCATCTCGAGAGCGCAGTGATGCCCGGTTCACCGGGTGATTCGACGTGGCTGGTCATTCGGGACGGTGCAGGACGCACCATCACGATCGGCTCTCGCAATGCCGGTGCACATCCGGACGGACACGCTCGGCTCGTCGTTCCGCTGTCGCTGAACTTCCTGCCGGAGGGGTCGGCGTTTCTTGCAATGGGGTTCCGCGATGTCCCCCCGCCCCTGGCCGATGATCGCGATGTCATTGCAGGCATCGTCTCGATGCTCGTCGACGCTGTTCT
>CAYNNW010000123.1:0-5481 GCA_964398435.1 uncultured Gaiellales bacterium
CTGCTGAATATGGATGGGTATGCGCAGCTGCCTGCAAGGGTGTCCAGCAAACGGCACTCCGATGCAATCAAGCTTCGCGCGTCATGGGCCGATCAGGCAGATGTGATCGTCAGCCGCACCACACGAGCAGCCGAGTCCGACCAGCCAGTGGTCAGTATCGTCGTGCTCATGCACAACTGTCTTGAGGACACACGGCAGTGTGTGGACAGTCTGCTGGCGCATACCGACGTTGTCTGGGAGCTCGTGCTTGTTGACAACGGCTCCAGTGACGGCAGTCGCGAGTGGGCGCAGGCGCTGATTGCCGAGCTACCAGCCTCGGGAACGTGCAGCGGAGTCACACTGCTGTGCGCCGACCACAATCTTGGTTTTGGGGGCGGCTGCAATGTTGGAATCGCAGCTGCCCGTGGCACGCATCTGATGCTGCTCAACAACGACACCGTTGTTACTGCCGGATGGATACGGCCGCTGCTGAACGAGCTTGAAACGAATCCTGCATGCGGAATTGTTGGACCGCGGTCGAATCGGGTTGCCGGCGCGCAACAGGTCGACGAAGTTGGGTACGACGCCGCAACCCTGGATGGGCTGGAGGAGTGGGTCGCGAGGTGGCGGACAGACCACGCCGGTTCCGCAAGTGCGACCATCCGCCTGATTGGCTTCTGCATGTTGGTTCGCCGTGACGTGTTTGAACAGATCGGCGGCTTCGATTTGCGCTACGCAATCGGCAATTTCGAGGATGACGACCTGTGTCTGCGCGCGGCTGTCGCAGGCTGGAGCGCTTCGATTCGTCACGACAGTTTCGTACACCACCATGGCAGTCGCAGCTTCGCGGCTGCGAAGGTCGATTACGCTGCAACGCTGCGTGACAATTGGAAGCTGTTTGCTGCTCGCTGGGATTTGCCGAGTCAGTATCCGGCGTCCGGCGGGTACGATCCGGCGTCGATCGTTGCATCGACATCCTTCGATCCGCAGCGCCACCGTTCCCCGATCGTCGGGATCCCCGCTGACGGAGCAATATTGGACATTGGGGCCGGCCCCGCTGACAGCGTGCTGATTGCTCCGGCACTGTCTGACCCAGCGGATCTTGCGAACAAGTTGGAAGCGCTTCCAGCTGACGTGGGATTGGTCGCCGTACGGATTGCGCCTGGCGACGAGCAGATGTTTGCGACGCTTGAAGCAGTCGTTGATACCTGGGAATCCACCGGCCGTCGAATCCCGGACATCGTCCTTGTCGAACGTGATCCATTGAACGACTGTGCAGCGCTTGCCGCGTGCAGCGATGTCATGGTTCTACCGGGTGTGAACGATTGGGCGCTGCGAATCAACGCATCGATTACCGGAACCCGCACTGTGGGCCTGTCGGTATTGTCAGATCAGCGCGCTGCCTGATGCCGCGTGCGAACTGAATCAACTGTCATTGAGTTCAGACGCCGCTGACGCGCGAACTGATGATCGATGAGATCCGATCGTGGATTCCCGGAATCTGGAAGACCTGCCCCGGGTAGATCAGGTTCGGATTGACAATCTGCGGATTCGCAGCCTGGATCTGGGGATACTGAATGGTCGTACCCCAGGCCTGGTTGTAGCGATTGGCGATATCCGTCAGCGTGTCACCACTGACGACGGTGTACTGCGGGCCAAGACCAGCATGCTCGGCCACAACATCCTGCTCGGTCGGTGCCGGTGGCGGAGTTGGCGCCTCGGGCGCAGGTTCAGGTGATGTCGGTGCGGTGCTTTCAGTTCCCGCCTCAGGAGTTACCTGGCTCGGGTCGGGCGCGGCATCCGAGCCTGTGCTTGGCGTTGTAGCAGGAGTTGTAGTTGTTGTCGTGCCCGTCGACGTGGTGCCCGACGGTGACGATCCCGTCGTTGGCGTCTCGGGCGTCGTGGTTCCGCTGTTGTCTGTCGGCGGCGTGTCGGCTTCCCCGGTCGTTGGCGGGTTGTTGTCCTGCCCGCCGGCTGACGGCGCTCCCTCGAAGGTGAATTCCGGGCGCAGGTTCTCGGTGCCCTCGACGAACTTGGTCTGGGGTGACAGCACCTCAAGATCGTCTGCGACCGAATCACGCAGGTGCTGCTGCCGCGTCTCGATCTCGCCGATCTGATGATCAATATCGTCAGACTGGCCACGCGCAGTTTCGTAGCGGCGCATGATGTCAGCCAGTGCGAGAACCGATGCTTTTGCATCCTCGTTGTCCTGGTGCTCAACCCAGACATTGATCTCGTGTTCCTGGCCGTGGAACTGCTCAACCATGCGGTCAAAGTCATAGTTGTCGACGCTGTCCCAGTCATCTCCGACCAGGTCGGGCGAATAGTCCTGCCCGTCATAGCGAACGAAGTCTTCCAGGAACGGAGCGGCTTCCTCACGCAGTGCTCGATAGTTGTGCTGCGCATCGGCCGGTCGCTGACCATCCAGCTGCTCGCGCTGCAATTCAAGCGCACCGACAAGCTCAACCTTGTCCTCAACGTGACCGACCATCTCGGTTTCAGCGGCACTGCGCTGGTCACGCTGCTGTTCAAGCTGATTGATGTATCCGCGCTTTGCGTCGGCAGCAGACCCGGTATACCGCTCTGCCTCGGCCGTTCGCTG
Source organism: uncultured Gaiellales bacterium (assembly GCA_964398435.1). Classification (GTDB taxonomy): domain Bacteria; phylum Actinomycetota; class Thermoleophilia; order Gaiellales; family SKUG01; genus CAYNNW01. The sequence continues at coordinate 2,582 of CAYNNW010000123.1, forward strand.
CGCAATCTGGTCGTCGAGTTCGTCGAGATTGGGACCCTCGGCCAGCTCGGCGCGGTCCTCGCCGTGTTGACTGGGGACGGCGTAGCGCCCACCAGGACGCTGACCGTCAACGTGGCCTTCGGTTGCAGTATTCAACCGACTGACAACTGATTCGATCAGGGTCTTGTTGGCCGCGCTGGCAAGGTCGCGCTCGTCATCGGCGATGACACCGTCGGCGATGGCGGTGTTGATCTGCTGATCGGGGCTCAAACCGTTCGACTCGGGAGCTGTCTCGGCCGTATCGCCGCCACCGGCAGTGTCGGCGGCCGGTGTGGCAGTCGTCGAGGCTGGCGGAGTATTGGCAGTCACCGGTCCATCCGGAATGCGGTAGCGCAGGTTCCATGTGTCGACCAGGTCAACGGGCGTTGTGGCGTTGGTGTAGTACTCGTGCGGCGTCATCCAGTTACTTCCCTTCCATGGTGCGTGTTCGGGTTGAGCGGCGTTGCTCCACGCTGAATCCATCGTTGAACGAAGATGCGCTGGCGTACTACGCAGAACTACCTATGTTTGGGCGTTACAGGGATGCCGATGCCGGGAATCCCCTGTGTATGGGCACTGATTCGACCTCCGCAGGCAACAGATTCCGATCCGCGATCGCCACGTCGGCGACCGGTCCAACCGCTCGCTGCGAGCCGCTTGTGGATGCTCCAGCAGCACTTCACGAGCTGATTCTTGCCGAGCTTTCTGCCATGTCGACGTCGGATTCGGCCGAGGAACATGGTCACGAGCTGGCTGGCCTTGCGGCGCTTGGTCGTCGATGCGGCGACGACCATCGGCGCTACGCAATCCATCGGGACCTTGCACAGTTCGCACTGGATGCTGCGGCTGCGCACCAGGAACTGGGGGATGAATCCCAGGCCGATGCCTGGCGTTCGGTGGTTGCAGACGTGCTCGTTCCGATGCTTCGCGAGTATCCGCACGAGCCGTACCTCGTGAACCAACTTGCTGTGTCGCTGTACGACCAGGGAATGCACGAGTCAGCTCGCCAGCTGTTTGAAGCGATTGCGACCGTCGATCCGGACAACCAGATGGTTGCGGCTAACCTCGCTGCCTGCAGCGCATCAGCGGGCAACGCTGCTGTCCCCGAGTTTGTGGCACCCATTGCGCAGGCCGTAGTGAACGTCCCAAGCCAGCGGATCTCGCTGTGCATGATCGTCAAGGACGAACACGACATGCTGCCCGGCTGCCTGGAGGCGATAGCCGACCACGTCGACGAGATCATCGTCGTGGACACCGGTTCGACCGATGACACTCGCGAGATCGCTGCACGCTTCGGCGCGAATGTGATCGAGATGGAGTGGACGGGCTCGTTCAGCGATGCGCGCAACCGTTCGCTCGATGCGGCGACCGGCGACTGGGTCATCTACCTGGACGCTGACGAGCACATCAATCCTGAGGATGCCCCGCGGCTGCGACAGCACGCCCAGATGCCATGGATCGAGGGCTGGTCGATCGTCGAGACGAACTACACGGGATCAACCGCCGTTGGCAACCATGTCACTCATATTGCGATGCGCATGTTCCGCAATCGAGCCACCAGCCGATTTCGGGGTGAGGTGCATGAGCAGGTCATGCATGCGCTTCCAACCTGGCTGCCAGAGCGCTTCGCAACCTCGACGATTCGAGTGGATCACTACGGCTACCTCGCCGAGATCAGCGACGCCCGTAACAAGCGCAGCCGCAACCTCGAAATCCTGCTTGCCCAGCGGGCAGCTACACAGACCGCCACCGATCCCCGAGCGACGCTGCCGGCGTCGGAAGCATTCCTTTCGTTCAACATTGGATCAGAGTACGCGGCACTCGGTGAATGGTCTCGCGCGCGTGAAGAGCTGGAACGCGCCTGGACGCTGGTGGCTGATGAGGATGACTGGCACCGCCGTCCGTTTGCGCCGCTGATGGCATCACGACTGGCGGCTGCGCGCCGACTCGATGGCGACCTGGATGGGTGCGGTGCACTCATCGATCAGGCATTGCAGCTGTGGCCGGAGTTCACGGATCTTGAGTATGAACGGGCGCTTGTATACCGGGAGGCTGGCCGACCGGAAGATGCGGCAGCGGCAGCGCAGCGCGCGATCGAGATGGGTGAGGCGCCCGCGCGGCTGGTCCCGCAGGCCGGTCGTGGCAGCTACCAACCACTGCTGCTGCTTGCGGCTCTTGCGCGTGAGCAGGGCGACACCGACGGAGCGTTTGCGCATGCAACGTCGGCGCTCAGGCACGCACCGCGATTCCTCCCGGCGCTCGTCGAGCTTGTCGACACGATGCTGGCCCGCGGCGACGACCCCGAATCGATTCTTGCGCTCGCGCGCGAGCTGGCCCCCGATGCGCTGGGCAGCGTTGCAGGCTCGCTGATGGTGGGCGCAGCACTGCATGAATCAGGACATCCAAATCAGTCGCGACTGCTGTACCACGACGTGCTCGACCGCCAGCCGGGGCATCCGGTCGCATGCGTGGGGCTTGCTGAGCTGGCCATGGATGCTGCGGATCCGCAGCAGGTGCTTAGTGCGCTTGAATCAATTGACCCCGCAGATCCCCTTGCCGGAGCTGCTGCGAGGTCGTCGATGATTGCCAAGATCGCACTTGGGCAGCACGACAGTATTGATGCCGACCTCGACCGGATTCTCGACGACGCAACGATGAGCACACCCGTGCAGGCTGTCTGGTCAGCCTGGAGGGCCCGGCTTGCAGATGATGACGCGCTCGTACCCGCGACCGATGAAAGCGCAGACGAGGTCATCAGAATGCTCGATGCCCTTGCACGGCTGCAGGCGGTTGATGCCTTTGCGTCGCTGATTCCACTGCTGGAATCTGCCGAGCCCGATCCGCGGCAGCGTCATCTGCGGCTGGGGCGGATGTACCTGGAT
>CAYNNW010000123.1:5491-6524 GCA_964398435.1 uncultured Gaiellales bacterium
CACTTTGCTGACATGGCTGGAGAGGAGTATCTGGCCTGCGCGGGTGAATTCGGAGTTGACCCGGAGGTCCTGACCGGTCTTGCCAAAGTCGCGACGATCAAAGAGATGTTCGAGGACGCGCGCGTGTTCCTCGAGGAATCGCTGCAGCTGGATCCCGATCAGGCAGATGCGCAGGTTCTGCTCGATCTCGTCCGTGCCCGAACGGCACCTGCAGAATGATCGGTACGCTCGTGCGATTCAAGCTGGGATCAGGCATGCCCGATATCTGTTATGCCCGTTCACATGGGGAGACAGGACGCGGATGAACCAGACCTCCGGCCATCACGCATATCAGGCAAGCGCGATTGAAACCGCGTCGCCCGAACAATTGACACTCATGTGTTACGACGGTGCGCTGCGCTTCATCAGGCGCGCGCGCGTGGCTGCCGAACGCGACGACCTGGGGCGCCTGAGTGAGTCCGTAGGTCGTGCCCAGGCCGTGATCAACGAACTGAATGTCACGCTGAACATGGAAGACGGAGGAGAGATCGCCCGCAATCTGCGTGAGATCTACCTGTTCGTCAATCGTCACCTGTCGGTTTGCGCAATGCGCAAGGACGTTGATGGGTTCGATCGTGCTATTTCGATGATCGGCGGCCTTCGCGATGCCTGGGCCCAATCGATGCAGCTTGAGCCCCGCGGTGAACACGCGGCGTAACCGATGAGTGGCTCGCGGCCTCCCGTTGACCCGACGCTCCTGCTGACACAACTGACAGAGCTGTCAGCCAACTCGCTCGCTGCATTCCAGAACAACGACCCGGAAGCCGCACTCGAAATCCGAGCTGCAATTGATGAGCTCTTCAGCCAGCTGCAGTCGATCTGGCGCCCCGAATACGCATCGCAGTTCGCACCGATGCTCGAACAGCTTCGCCAGCTTCACGAGGCCAATCAGGCAGCCGCCATCGCTGCGCACAAGCATGCTGCTGGTGAGCTTCGTTCAATTTCATCAACCGAGCGTATTGCCGGCTATGCACCAATGGGAGCCGAGCACACG
>CAYNNW010000124.1:0-299 GCA_964398435.1 uncultured Gaiellales bacterium
ACGTCTTGCCGGCGCTGTGGCGCTCACTGATGATGGCGGCCGCTTCCTCGACGGGCATGCGCATCTCGGGAATCATGATCACATCGGCGCCACCTGCGATCCCCGCTTCCAGCGCCAGCCAGCCGGCCGTCCGCCCCATCACCTCGCAGACCATGACGCTCTAGTGCGACTCGGCCGGGGTGTGCAGCCGGTCGAGCGCCATCGTGGCAATTCTCACAGCCGTTCCCGGCGAGTTGCGGCGACTTCGCGCCCTCGACGCGGCTCGAACGCGCGCCCTCGGTCGAACGCGCGCCCTCGGC
>CAYNNW010000124.1:309-6505 GCA_964398435.1 uncultured Gaiellales bacterium
GGCAATGCTCACAGCCGTATCGAACCCGAACGTGACCTCGGTCCCCGGAAGATCGTTGTCGATCGTCTTGGGCACGCCGATCACTGGAATTCCGTGCCGGTCCCAGAGCACGCTGGCTCCGCGCATCGTGCCCTCGCCACCAATGACGATCAGGGCCTCGACGTCACGTCGCGCCAGCGTTTCGACGACCCGAATCGGTCCGTCGGTATCGTGCAGCGGGTTGTCGCCCGACGTGCGCAGGATCGTGCCGCCCTGGTGGAGGATGCCGCGAATCGCCATGGAGTCGAGTGGAATCCACGAGTCGGTCAGCACCCCGCGCCAGCCATGCTTGAACCCGATCAGCTCATGCCCGCGCGGCACACTTCGTTTCCAGATGGCGCGGATAACCGCGTTGAGGCCGGGGCAGTCGCCTCCGCCGGTGAGCACTCCGATTCGCATGGGGGCACACTACCCGGCCGATGGCCTGCTGCAACCCCTGTTAAATACCGACGGTGGGACTCGAACCCACACAACCTCACGGTTACTCGATTTTGAGTCGAGCGCGTCTACCAATTCCGCCACGTCGGCACGTCAGGGAGCGTCCGCACACGGAAGATCTCCCGACGTCGAACTCTACACGCTGATCTACTGGCGTTGCGTGCCCCGATTGAAGGCCTCGCACGTCGTCAGCGGGAGTCTCGGCTCAGGCGCCGCCGACGCCAATGACGGTATCGCCGCCACCGCCGGTCTGCTCGCACGGCGCATACGTCACACCGCCAACAGTGCAGTTGTCGAGAATCGTTCCACAGAACTGGTCGACAAGGGCGCCGCGTACGGCGGGATTACAGTATTTGGTCGACAGGGTCAGCGTGTCGCCGTCAGGATCGGCCGCCGTCTTGACCATTCCTGCTGCGGTGTAGAAGGTCCCCTTGTCCTCGGGGCCGACAGTCGGGTAGTTCACGCCGATCCAAAGGTACTTGTGTTTGGCATCAGGGCTTGCGTCGGCATCTCCACCATCGGGATCCGTGTACGAGTCAAAGCTCTCGAATCTGGTACCCGGAAAGTGGATCAGATCGACTGCGTAGAGACCGGGCTCGGGATTGAAGACCTCTCGCTTGACATTCTCCTCGCTGGCCTTCCAGTCGCTGTAGGTAGCACCCGGCGGCGTGAAAATCGTCCAGCCATCATTGTCGCCACCCTGTGCGAGCGCCTGTCGACCTTCGGGAACCGGAACGAGCTTGACAGCCTGCTGTGTGAATGTGTGGTCGTACCACTTCGGATTTGCCGGGTCAGTCGTATCCCTGGTCCGATATTTGATGTACATCGGGCGTGTAACTCGTGGACGCAGAATCTGCACTGACTCTGCCTGCTTGCCGCCCTCGATCACCACTTCACCGCCGGCCGGTACGGATCGGCTGTTCCACAGTGTGTACTTGGGATTCTCGCCGCTGAACTCAGGCGTGCTAGGCAGCTTCAGCTGATACCTGCCCGGGGGGATTCGCGACATGGTCGCAATTCCGTCCGCATCGGTCGGGGGAAGCGGTCGGTCCATCGCATCCTTCTGTCCGAGCGGGCCGTATAGCGTAAACTGCGTCGATCCGAGCATGCGAAGTCGAAGCAGGTGCCGATCAATATCCAGGCCCGTCGATGAAACGTAGCGATAGGGATCGCAGGTTACATCATCAACTGACGTATCGGGATCGTCATCCGCACACTTGATGTTCTTGTCAATGCCGATTGAGTCGTCGACTCCATCATCACCCGATGTGTTGCCCTTGTTGCACATGCCGACGGCAATGCGCTCATCGATCTGATTCGTGATCGCGCAAGCTCGAAGCTTGATCGACCCTGTGGTTGCGCGAACTGTCATGTTGATTGAATTCGACTCTTCCGCTGTCGAACGGAATGCATTCTTGCCCGTCGCAGTTGAGATTCTGATGCCATCCGCGGTTACGGTGTCTGAGGCCTCGATGCGAATAGTGTCAGGAACAATCCCATCCTTGTCGTGCGCCCCGATACCGTCACTCGCAAGGTCAACCATGATCGCCTTGAAGCGAACATTGTGCTTGATCTTGGTATTCGATTCATGCAGAGGTGAATCTGGATTGGGAACCGTCTTTCCACCGACCTTCTTGGGCACGGGCCTGCCGCCATCCCACAGAAGTTTGCCCGTAGAATCCTGCGCCTGCACGAATGGCGGCGTGATGTATTGAGTCACAAACCACTGACTGGCGCTCAGGCACTCGGCGGTGCTGTTGGTGGTCACAGGAGGTTGGCTTGCGTCCGTGGGAATCGGTGGATTCCATACATTTGCGCGGTGCCTCGTGTCCGCGTTCTTCCAGTCATCACAGCCGTACGCATCGATCCATGACATGTCCGAACTTGCACGTTCAATCACCGCGTCAACAACGGATTTCTGGTTAGAGAGAATCTTTGACTTGCTTTGTGTCGTCGTCGTTCGCGTGAAGACGGCCGCGAGAGCTCCGATCGTGATCAGTACCACGAAGGCCATAACCACGACCTCGATGATCGTGAATCCACGATCGCTGTTTGCGCTGGTGAGTAGCGGTGAGGGAGTTTGGGGCGTCACAGGCAGTTCGCTCCTACCTCGGTATCACCCTGCAGGCAGTCCGCTGAGACCGCCTCGGCGTTGACGATTTCCCAGCGATTATCGAGTGGCATGAATGGTGGTGGGTAGTCCTTCAATGAACTGTCATAGGAATAGGCGCGAGGTCGGTATCCTGCCCAGCTGGACCCCCACTTCCAGTACAGCGTGGTTGGCAGATGCGACGCAATCGATCCGCTGATATTGAGCGATGCCGGCCCGTCGGCAGTGCCATCATCGTTGTAATCGGTGTGTCCATCACAGTGAGGCAGTGTGCCGCGCGGTTTGGTGGGTGAGATGTAGTTGCGATTGATCGTGAGTCCACCCGTGACTGCAACCGCAGCAACGCCCTGCATGGTTGTAACTGGCTGCCAGTTCTGGCACGTGTAATCCCTGACCCCATCTCCATCATTGTCGGCAGCATCCGGATTGCCAGCAATCGGATTGAGATCGCCGTGGTCATCGAACTGCCGAGCGAGCAGCTCAATATCACCCTCGCTGATCAGGCCAATAGACGATCGCTTGTCTTCGCCAATATCATTAGCGCGGATCCCGGTCACCTGCCCGGTCAGTGGGTCGCCCAAGAAATTGTTTGTCAGCTTTCCAACAGTAATCTTGGGGGCCGGCGAGCCTGGGTCATCTGACTGCACGACCGCTATCGTGACGCGTGTCGACGCTTCACCCCACAGAATGACATTCCTGCGAAACAGGAATGTCACCTCGTCGTCGGGTGTCGTTGGTATTTCAAAGCCGGCTTCGGGGCCGGCGAAGGTCACCACGTCGCTGGCTGAGGGCTTCGTATTTGCAATGACAATCTTGTTGTTCTTCAATTGAATCCAATATCGTGCGTCTGAACCAATTACGGGATTCGGATCGCACCAGACGTGGTCGGGTGTTGCCAGCGGCGCCTGATGCGGATCGACCGGGCACAGACTCTCAATGGTCTCGAGCGCTTGCTTGCCCCGGGAGACGCTGATCTGTCGTCCAGTTGACTTGTGCGTCTTGCAGTCCGCATCTTCGGGGATTGAAATCGCACCGGATGCTGTCGACAGCGTGACGTCTGAGGAGCAGTCAAACGAGCCTTCAGACCAAATACGTGAATCCGTAGGGACGTCTTCTCCTGCTGCTGGACGCAGCAGGTCGTTGGAGAATCCATTGCTGTGGACTCGCCCTGTCACCGTGGTGCCATTTTCGAGCTTGATCGGGCCATCGCTGAGAATCTGATAGTCGCTGAAGCGGCCCGGGCGAATATCAAATCGCACCATACGGGAATCGGACGAAGTCTTGCGCGCACGCTCGACTTCGGGGCCGGAAGGATCGTTTGGGATTGCCTGGCGCCAGGAGCGGACGAAGTAACTCAGGTAGGGGCGCCCTCCGGCAATATCCTCGGGAATGATCTTGACCACCTGCCAGTAGGTGGCCAGCCCGTCTCCACCCTTGCGGCTGTGGACCGAGAACGTATAGTCGTTAGGCATCTGTGTCTGGGGAAACGCCGTCTCATCGTTCGGAACAACGATGCCGCCAGCACCCGACGCAAGTTCGCCGAGCGCCGCGCTGTCCAGAGCGTAGTTTTGTGATCGTGATGCCAGCCCCGATTCCAGCGCAAACTGGATCTGCTCCCCAAAGGCCTCGGCCGACGAGCCATCCGACAGGCGTGAGCTGTTGGTTCGGTTTGCTTCGTTGCTGTTCATGCCCTCGGCGAAGACAAAGACAAGCAGCCCGGCAACGAGCAGCGCAATCGCGATCGCTATTACGGTCACTGCACCATCATCTGATGCTGCATGCGAGCGATATGTGGGGTGGGCATTCGTCACGCGGTAACGCTCCGTCAGCTGGTCTCTCGCGGCATGGCGCGTGAGCAGTCAATCGAGTTCAGGTAGGCAGATGTGCCGTGCGACTTGATCTTGAACGAGAAGCGCATCTTCTGCCCGCCTGATCCGCCCACGCGACCGACGACGCCATCCATTGCGACATCGACCTTGCGGATCTGCGCCAGCTGCTTCCTGCTCAGTGATCCGTCGCTGGAGTCGCCCTTGAACATGTGGTCGATCTGAACACACTGAGAGGGGTCCGGGTTTTCCTCACCCGCAGTCGGGTTGCTGGAGATGGTGTAGCAGAACGGCTGCTGTGCACCCGCATTGTCTACGCAGCCGGGGTCAGGGATCGTCCCCGTGCCCGTCACCGTAGGTTCGGTTGTCGTGGTTGAGGTGGGAATGGTGCCTGTCGGAATTGTGTCAGTGGTTCCGATGGTTGGGGTCGGCGAGGTCGTCGCAAATTTTGCATAGTGCTTTTCAATATGGCCTGAGCCATCAACCAGCCATACCGCTGCGGTATGGTCGCCGGTGTCCAGCCAGCTGACATCGAAGTTGAATGGCGCGAGAACGTCCGCTTGACTTGGCCCCCCGGGTCCATCTCCGTACGAGGTCGCTGGACACGGGGCACGGAAGCGGTGATCGCATTCGTACGGCATAGTCCAGCCTGGCGTGTTGGCACCCAGTGTCGATAGTGTCTTGCCCTTCCAATTCAGGTACTGGGTTTCACCGCGATACTGGTACAGTTCGCCGTCAATGAAGAATGCGACCAGCCGTACTCCATCGGCCAGATGAGCCGGATTGGAGATGTCAATGGTGAGCGAGCGATTACAGCCGGCGCCGTCTGCTTGACTCTGAGTACATATTGTGTCGCCCTCTGCGTTCATGCTGCCACCGAGTGAGAACCAGAGGTCGTCGTAAAGGTCGCTTACATAGACGTCAAATCCATAGACATCCGAGTACCAGGTGTCGTTTGGGCAGGTATCAACTGGTCCGTCCTGCGTGATTTTGAATCCTCTGGTTCCTCCACCGCACGTGGCGTCGAACCTGATGTTGGTGGGAAACTGAAGCCACGTATCGCCCGTTACGCCGAATCTGTACGTTACCTGTCGATCGCCACGATTATCGAGCGTGCAAGTGGTTGGTGTCATGCCATCAGCGTATGCGGGGTGCTGAGGTCCGCCGGAGAATCCCGGCCCACGACCCCACTGGTCGTATGCGAGATCCTGATACCACAAGGGGTACCCGAACACGTGGCCTTTGTCGCCCCAGTTGTTGACCCCGGTGTTTGCAACGCCCCCAGCGCGGTCGCCGTCGAAGTTTGGTGGGACGTTATAGCTGGCCCAGCCGTGACAGGCATGCAGGAATATTCCCTCGCCCGTTGGCCCCGGTGCAGGGGCTCCGTTCAAGAATACAAATGGACCGTCAACGAGCCAGCGCGATCCGGAAACTGGACGTCCTTGTTGGACCTCATTCGGGCGGCGAACACCGCGTACAACATCACTGATTCGAATGGAATTGATCGCGGTCCCGTTGGGCGCGTTGAAACCCAGCGATACTCCGGCACCACCCGCGGGCCCGGGCGCAAATGGTGGGCCGTCTGCTTCGTTGTGCCGTGCAGCGATACGATCGCCCCGGCCGCCGCAAACCGTGTCAGCTTCCCAGTCGCTTGGATCTCCACCCTCGGTCCCCCCACCAAATGCGTGGTTATTATTCCCGCCGGTGGCGACACCAGCATCGTGTGCGAAGTCGCAGCCGAAGACGTGATAACCGCTACCCGTGAACTGGTTCTGATACGTCC
>CAYNNW010000125.1:0-807 GCA_964398435.1 uncultured Gaiellales bacterium
GTTTCACTGGCACGCGAGATCGAGTCCTGGCTCACCGCCGATCCGTCCCACACAGTCCGAGCACTCTCCGATCATTCGGGTATCCACGAGCGCGGCATCTGGCAGATTCGCAACGATCGCAGGCCCGCGTGCTCGGTCGACTGGGCGGACCGACTGTGCCTGGCGATGGATGTCGATCTCGATCTCGTCGCGCCGATCGAACCCAACGGCTCCGGCACTCGCCGACGGGGCAAGCCTGTCGGCAAGCACCTGCTGCACATCTGCGAGGACGACCTGAAGCTTGCGCACGACCTGCATCGGCGCGGGGTGCCGCTTCGCCGGATTGCGCGTGCGTGGCAATCATCGGGTCGCACGTCGTATGCCAGTGAGAATGCTGCCATCACTTCGATGTACAAGGCGTTCGAGCTGCGTGGTTGGCCCCGTCACGACCGGATCGAGATGGTGCGCCGGGTGTCGTTCAAGCACGGGCGGGCGGGTCGCGCGCAGGCGCGCGAGTACGGACCTGACTACGCCGCCTACCGGCGCCAGCAGCGCAAGCGCTCTGGCTATCTGCGCGACGTGCGCTGCACCGCCACGAACAAGAACGGCAGGCCGTGCAAGCGCTGGGCGCTCGCGGGTAAGCTGCACTGCGTCGCTCACGACCCCGAACGCGCTGCCGAGCGCCAGCGGGTCCTCGACGCTGCGTGGGCCGCGTCTCGAGCACGGATGCTCCGCTGGGGCGAACTGCGCCCGCAGGTCGAGCAGGTCATCGCCGAGCATGGGCGCCCCTCATTAGTGCGGGCATCCGGAATGGCGACGACGGTGATC
>CAYNNW010000125.1:817-2556 GCA_964398435.1 uncultured Gaiellales bacterium
TGCGCTACGACGACGACCAGCCGGTCAAGCCAGAGACATGGGCGAAGCTCGAGCGCGGAATCATGCTCGTACGCGAATCGACGCACACAGCTACAGGTTGAAGTGCTTCTTGAGTAGCTTCACGAGCTGAGCTGCGGAGTGCGAGTCGAATTGCATCGTCTGCTTCACCGATTCGGGTTGCGCACTCTCTGGGCTGCCGTAGGTGTCGAGTTGTAGCAGCGTTTCGCCGGCTTCGGTGAACGTTTGGTACGTGCACCGCACGGGTTCGTGCATTCGTGTTCGATCGCGGTCGTGTCGCTCGATGTCGTGTACCAGTGCCATCGTTGCTCTAAACGGTCGCGGTCTCGCGTTGGTTTTGGTTCAGCGAAACGGCGCGCCGGATGAGTTCGACGGCTACGGCGCCGTCGGACGGGTTTTCGAGCCAGATGCGCACGCCGTAATCGACATCCTTGGTGCGATGTCCGTTGACCAGGTCGTCGATGTCGGCGGTCGAGCGACGGTCAAGCCACATCGACGCCGACGTTTGTTGAATGTCGATGTACGCGATGGCCTTGCCGCCCCTTGCGGGTCGCATGCGCAGATAGACGGGTTGTTTGTCGTTGGGCCGGCGGAACATCTTGATGCCGTCGATGTCGCCGTCCCGGTAGGCCTTCACGACGTGGCTGACGATTGCCTGCACGTTCGGTGATCCGAACACCAACGCCGATTCGAGGTCGTCCTTCTCGATCGATTTGGCGGCTCCTGCCGAGCGTGCTTTGCGCGTGACTTTTCGTTCGGCTGCCAGCAGTTCGGGATCTGGTTCGGGGCCGAAGCGCGGCCAGATGGATTCGATGCGTTCGAGCAGCCATGCTGTTCGCTCGTCGATCGCTGCCTCGTCCCAGACGCTCGTTTCGGTGCCCACAAGTCGGCTGTTCAGCAGCAGGATGCTGTGTTCGTGCAGCGCCGATCGCTTCTGGGGCCAGGCAGCATTCGATAGCGCGGGGTTGAGTTTGCCGTTGACGAGCGTGAGGTTGCCAAGCCGGTGGACGCGCTGACGACGCTCTTCGCGCATGTCGTCTGGCACTGGCCAGTTCGCTTCCCATGACTGGGGCAGCACGTGCTCGACCGTCAGCTTCTCTGTGCTGATGTGGGCATCCTCGGTCTTGCCGGAGTGGAGGCTTCGCTCGACCGCCTCGAGTACCGGTACGAGCTTTCGGTTGCCGAGCTGGCGGTAGACAGGTGCGGCTTCGAGTGCTTCGCGCAGTTCGTCGTCGGTCGGCCAGCGATTGACTTCCGACACGCGCGTGCCGATCCACTGCTCGGCCTCGTCATCAGCGCGTTCCGGATCCTCAAGCAGTCGGGAGAGCAACTCGACGAAGATCGTTGAGTATCCCCGGGTGCTGAGTCGCACCATCGTGCGACGCATGATCCAGCTGTCGATGATCGACGCTAGCCGATCACGCCGAACTTCGTCCATTGCCTCAAGCGGCGCTCCGAACATCGCGAGCAGCACCGGCTGAAGCGTCTGCAACTCAAGCTTCTGTGCTCGGTACAGCAGATCGCCACCTGGTGTTCCTCGATCGGTGTGGGCACGTCGTTCAAGTTCGAGCGATAGATCCGCGTGTCGGCGAAAGTCCCGCACAAGTGCCATCAGCGAGTCGCCATCGGTCACCTCGTGCCCAGCGAGCTCCCGGAATTCGAGGAACAGTTGCTGGCCGCGTACCTCGCGCCCGAGTCGCATGGTCAGCCAGTGCAGCAGG
>CAYNNW010000125.1:2566-6501 GCA_964398435.1 uncultured Gaiellales bacterium
CGCGCGCTTGCGGTGACCGCGACCGATGTGCTTCCGCCAGGCATCACCGTCGAAGGGCTCCCACCACTGGGTCTGCAACTCCTCAAGGTCGAGCCCGAGTTCGTCCGCACGCTGGAACAGGAAGTTCTTGACGAGGTCGATCGCCAGCAATGGCTCGCCACGCGCGTTCAACGTTTCGAAGATCACTTGCGCGTTGTCGACGGCAACGAGGTCGATGACGACAAGCTCCAGACCTTCGCGGATCGTCCACAGTAGCGCATCCATCCGAGCAACCTCGCGCTCGTTGAGCGCGTCCATCGCCGACATGCCTGCGGCGTCATCGGTCAGCTCGATCCACTCCGCGACCCGTTCGCGCAAGTAGTCGAATGCCTTGATCATTCCGGTCGCAGTGGGTGCATGTGCAGGCTGCGGACCTGCTGGGTCGAGCAGCGCTGCGAATGCATTTCTGTTCGAGACGGCCGGTCGCAGCTTTAGCTCGTCGGCCTCACCCTTGGCGTAGTACGGGTCGTTGTGCGTGAGCTTCCTGAACTGTGCAGCGAGCGCTTGGTGGCCCCGTTGGTCAGCCTCCGCGGCGGCAGCCCCCAGCATCAGCTGGAGCGTGGTCATCCGTTGCTGGCCATCGATCACGGTACTCGCCGGCAGATCGCCCGTCGGTACGTGCATCTGCTGCATGACGACCGCGCCAATGAAATGCGGTCGTGGCTCCCCGCCTGCAAGCAGCTTGCCCTCGGCCACTGCAAAGATGTCGTCGACCAGGGGCTTGAGGTGCTCTTCAGGAAGCCACACGTACGGCCGCTGATACTGCGGAATGATGTAACGGATGTCCTGCTGCAGCAGGAAGACAAGCTTTCGGGTGTTCGCGTCCAACGTTGTACTCCGGGAATCATTCGGGTTCCACGCACAATCTCACGCGCGCGGCGGGGGCGTCCACCTTCGTCACGCAGAATGCCGGGAATCGTTCGAACCGCCCACACGCACAATGCCGACCTCGGCGGCCCGAATATCGGGCAATGCCGCCGAAAGGTCTGCTTGGCAGCCCGCCGCGGTACGATAGGACTTGTACTGATCAACACGTCCGCTGGTTGGCGAACTGCCGAGTGGTAGACGAACCCGGAATTCAGGCGATCCGAACGTGGTTAGCTTCCCGTAAACCGACGGGTAATTAACCGGCAATAGAAAACCCCCGCAAAAGCGAGGGTTTTCATGGAGGCGGCGGGAATCGAACCCGCGTCCAAGAACGGAACGAAATGAGCGTCTACGAGTGTAGCCCGCAGTTTGTTCTCGAGTCGCGCCTGCCCCGCGGGCCGGCCAGCGCATCCCATCCGTCCCCTTTGGAGTCCCGGTGGCGGGCGGAACAGCTTCCCGACACCAGCAAGCCCGTTTGTTGATGCCGCCACCCCACCACGGGCCCAGCGAGGCGGCGACCTGCTACCTAACTAGGTTAGGCGGCGAGTGCGAGTTCGTTTTCGTTCGCACGTATGGTTTCCCGGACTGATTAACGAGGCCAACCGGGGTCCTCGACTCGCAGCCCACCCGAACAATCGAACCTGTCGAAGCCAGATCGCCCCCGAATGGGATGTACCCCACAGTATGGCACGCATCCGCGAGCGCGTGAAACTTGGGGATTCCATGCGCGATTGCGCCGTCGCCGCACGCTTCGCTGATACCGCCCATCCCGTGGCCTCCCCCGGCCAAGCGGTGGCCTCTTTGAACCAATCATCGAGGTCGCAGCGATACAGAGGTGTACATCATGGTCGGCAGCTTTCGACGAGCGCTGCGAACGGGGCCAGGTGTCGAACGTCACGAACAACAGGAGCGTGTAACCATGAGTGTCAGCGGAGTTTCCGCAGCGACCGTAGTCACTGCCGCACCAGCGGTCGGCGCTACCGTCGCGACCCCGACAGCCACGATTGGTGGTGGCGGAGGTGCCGAGGGTGCCTTCGGCGGTGGATCGGTAGCCCAGACGGGCGGCATCGGATCGGTCATCAAGAAGATGGTCGTCGGAGCTGTGGCAGGTGGTGCGCTCGGTTCAGGTGCCGGCGCCATTGCGGGCGCCGTCGCAGGATTTGGTATTGGCGCACTGCCCGGATGGGCAGCAGGTGGATTGATCGGTGCCGGAGTGGGCGCCGTGATCGGTCTGGTCAAGGGCGTGATGGACATGCGTAAGGGCGGCACGCTCGGTATGCAGGCTCCGTCAACGCCGAACGCCGTCCAGCCCCAGGTGGTTCAGGCGCCCAGGAAGGGCCGCACGATCAAGGCCGGTGGTACGGGAACCGAGATCAAGGGCACGCAGCGCGCATTGAAGGCGCTCGGTCTGTACTCGGGCAAACTGACCGGCAAGCTTGATCCAGCCACCGCGAAGGCGATCAGGCGCTACGAACTGTTGAAGGGTGCGATGCCGACCGGCATCTCGACCCCCGAGCTTCGCTGGGCACTGACCCAGGATGTGCGGGTGTCGCACCAGTTTTCCTGACCACGCTACGTGACGAACACGACGGTGGTGGCTACGACTTCGCCTGAGGCGGGGTACGGGCCGCCACCGTTCGTCGTTGCGGTGCCTATCCGCCGAACGACTGTGCCCACAACGGAATCCCGTCCGGTGTGGTGGCGTACGACACGCCGATGGTGGTGAAGCGCGGGTTGAGGATGTTGGCCCGGTGGGTTGGGCTGTTCATCCACTCGCTGACAACCTGCTCAGGTGTCTTCTGGCCGATCGCAACATTTTCACCCCAGCGACCACCCCAACCTTCAGCACGGATGCGGTCTCCCGGTGTGGTGTTACCGGCTCCGATGTGCGCCATGGTTCGATTGCTGACCTGCCAGGCGTTGTGCTTTTCGGCCGATCGGTCGAGCGTTGGATTGAACGTGAGCGGTCCGAGTCCGTAGCGCGCCCGCTGTGCGTTCACGAGCTCGGTGACTCGCTGCTCGAATGCGTTGTCCTCGTGCCCATTCGCTCCGGTGATGACTGACACGTTGGGATCGGCTGTTGGTACAACCGGGGCCGGGGCAGCTTCGCCGGACATGCCTTTGACGCCGCTGCCACCTGGCATTGCTCCACCGGTCAGCTTGCTCATCATCAGGCTGACAAGCTGCACCATTACCTGCATGACGCCGACCATTACGGTGAGCAGCTGACCCATCATCGATGGATCGAGATTGGCAGCACCCATGACCGCGCCTGCGCCTCCACCAACGGGAGTGGTGGTCGATGCAACTTTGTCCTTCAGCACTGCAGCAGCAACGTGTGCTCCACCGGCTGGCGCCGACGTGTTCGTGGTGCTGTTCGGTGTCCCGGTCGAGCCGGGCGGTCCTACCTGTGGCGGTGGACCCGCTGGTATTCCAGAAACCGTCATCCCTGAACGTCCCCCTGAATTGATGCCCTGGAGCATCCTGTCCCACCTCCAGTGAACACCCGTCTTGACGATCTGGCAAGTGGGGATGAAAGAAGTTCGCGTTTCGGCGCCTGTCGGAAGGCAGTCCGCGCCTAGCGCATGCGCGTCTTGTACTCGCGTTCGACCTCGCGGCGCTGCTGCCGCTCGATCACAGCCTGGCGCCGATCGGCCTGACGCTTGCCCTTGGCAACGCCGATCTCGACCTTGGCCCGCCCGCGCAGGAAGTACAGCGACAGGGGAACCACTGTGCAGCCGCGCCGGTCAATGTGCTCACTGAGCTTGGTGATCTCGCGGCGATGGAGCAGCAGCTTACGGTCACGCAGCGGCTCGTGGTTGTTGATATTGCCCTGCGCGTAGGGCGGGATGTGCACTCCCGTCAGCCACGCCTCGCCATCGCGGATGTGCACCCAGGCATCGCGCAGCGTCACCGTGCCGCCACGCAGTGACTTCACTTCAGTACCGCGAAGAGCTACCCCAGCCTCGAGCCGTTCGATGATCTCGAAGTCGTGTCGCGCCTTGCGATTCTCGGCGATCAGCTTGCGG
>CAYNNW010000126.1:0-6500 GCA_964398435.1 uncultured Gaiellales bacterium
CTCGTCCTGCTCATGGTCACCGTGACCGCGGTTGCGCAGGCACGCTCTGATGCCCGGACCCAGGAATCCGCCCATGGTGGACCCACCGGTGTTATCGATGCGGCAATTACGCTGCCTGCAACGCCACCGACGCCCGAGCCCCGGCTTGCCGGCACGTACGGCTACCGTCCACTCGATGAACTGCTTCCTGAAAGCGGGCGAACGAACCCAGCCGCAGACACAGAGGCTCCCGCGGGGGGCGCTACCGTCGTGTTGAGCTACGTTGTTCCGCCACTTCGCACGATCGTCGTCGAGCATGGCACGGTCACGAGCATTGTCGTCAACGTTGCGTCCGATGATCCGGCTGAGACGCTGTATGTCGTTCGCAAGGGCAGCGCAACCGGTCCGGTACTGGCACTGGACGACGACACCTGGCAGCAGGCGCGGGCAGCCATGTCACAGGCCTGGCGCCGCGACGGCGTGATCTGGAAACGATCGGCCGCCTGACAGGGCATCCGCGGGCCGACGTTGTGCGCCTCGGGGAGTAGCATGATGACTACTCGTGGGCGCTTCACATTCATCGGCTTCCTCTCCCGGCACCGACGCTGACGGACGGCCGCGACCGTTCGAGGTCGCCCCGGGCATCTGGTCAGCGCCGATGGCGCTTCCGTTCCGAGTCGAGCCGGTGAACTGCTGGGTACTGCGCGATCCCGACGGAAGTGTCGTCATCGTCGACACCGGCATGGCCCTCGATGCGGACGGTGCCTGGCGGTCCGCGCTCGAGGCAATCGATGTCCGCCCCGACGACGTGCGCTCGATCGTTGTCACTCATTTCCACCCCGATCACATCGGCGGTGCGCAGGCGATATCGGCGTTGACCGGAGCGCCCGTCCTGGCCTCCCCGATCACGATCGAACAGACCCCACCGATGTGGGGGGCCGGGCTTGCCGGGGCGCTCGATCGGATCGATGACCATATTCGCCGTCACGGCGCACCAGCCGAGCTGCTGGCCAAGCTCGAGTGGGAACGCGACGGAGCCCGCATGGCTGTGGCGCTCCCCGACTCGTTTACTCCACTGGCACCCGGCACCGTGATCGAGGCAGGCGGCGCACACTGGGACGTTCACGCCACCCCCGGTCATGCCGACGGACACATCAGCCTGCACGACCCCAGCACTGGCATGCTACTCGCCGGGGACCATCTGCTCGAGCGGATTTCACCCGCGGTCGGCCTCTGGCCGGATCACTCACGAAATCCCCTGCGCGACTACATCGCGTCGTTGGGTGACATCGGCGCGCTGTCATTGACAACGGTGCTCCCCGGGCACGGTGCACCGTTCCGGACGGCCGCCGACCGCTGTGCAGCACTGGTCAGGCATCATCGGGATCGCGCCCAGGCCTGCATTGCAGCGCTCATGAACGGTGCAGCAACAGCTCACGAGGTTGCGACGATTGTCTTTCCGGGCCAGACGGACCCCGCCAGTCAGCGCTTTGCCCTGACAGAGACTGCGGCCCACCTCGAGTGGCTGCGACTCGGCAGTGCGGCAGCTGACGATCCCGAGCCGATTGTCGTTGACCTCCTGGAGGGCTCGACCGTCGACCGTCAACTGAGCGATGCCGGAGTCTTCGAGTACTTTCTGAGCCACTAGCGGTCTGTGCGATGGTTGCTGTGTCCGTTCCTGTGGAATAGCCTCACCCATCAGCAACACGCTGCGCACATCCGCGGCGCCGTCACGAACTGAGACCCAGGAGACCAGACATGCTCGACGGAATCGTCATCTTCTTCCACGTGCTGTTCTCGATCCTCGTCATGGTCTTTGTGCTGATGCATTCGGGGCGCGACTCAGGGCTGGGGTCGATCGGCGGCACCGGGCAGCAGGGCGGGCAGCACGTGATGGAGCGAAACCTCGACAGAATCACGATCGTCGCAGCACTGCTCTACACAGCGACGTCGATCATTCTGCAGCGCATCTACACCTGAGTCGTTCCAGACCTGGTGAATTCTCGCGCCGGGGTTTGCCCGTGCACCATCAGTGGGCAGGAATCGGCAGTGTGGAGGCAGAACCTCCTGACCATCCGATGGTGCAACCCACAGCTTCCTGTGGGAGAAGGACGGAAGAACGATGTCGCGAATGTCCCGGCGAGTAGTCGCTGTCATGACAGTCTGCTGTGCAGCCCTGGTTGCTGCGGGTTGCGGCGGGGGCGGATCCAAAGTCAGTGAGGATCTGGCGTCCGAGCAGGTGCTCACTGTCAACATCGCGGGTGAACCGGCCACCATCGATCCGGCGCTGTTCTCAGATGCTGACTCTGTCAACGTCCTCAACCACCTGGTCGCGGGCCTCTATCGCATTGAGGGCAAGGACAGCAAGCTGGTTCCATACCTCGCTTCCGACCTTCCCGAGGTCTCGAAGGATGGACTCACCTACACGGTCAAGTTGCGCGACAAGGCCATGTGGAGTGACGGCGAAAAGATCACTGCCAACGATGTTGTCTACGGCGTACAGCGCACGCTGGATCCCGCAAATGCGGCCTACTATGCAAGCCTGATGCTCGACATCGTCGGTGCCTGTGAGTACAACGTCTCTGCCAAGGGCGAAGACGAGCAGCCGGGCGACGATGAGTCAACCTGCGGTGGCAAGCTTGCAACCGATGGCAAGCCCGAATCCGTTGGAGTGAAGGCCGTCGACGAGCACACCGTCGAGTTCAAGCTCAAGCGTCAGGTTCCGTGGTTCGATTTCCTGCTGGCACTCCCAACGTTCTCGCCGATGCCCAAGGCGGCGATCGAAAAGCACGGTGAGAAGTGGACCGAGCCCGGCAATATCGTGACCAGCGGTCCGTTCATGCTCAAGTCGTGGAAGCACAAGAAGCAGATCGTGCTGGCCAAGTCCAAGTCGTTCTGGAACGCCGACAAGATCAAGCTGACAACGATCAACATGGAGATGATTGACGACGCCCAGACGGCGCTGCGTCGCTTCGACAAGGGCAAGCTCGACACCGGCTTTACCCGGTCGATGGTATCTCCCGAGGACATCGAGCAATGGAAGAGTGACGAGCGATATGTATCCGTCGATACGCTTTCGAACAACTTCACGTACCTGAACGTCACCAAGCCGAAGTTGAAGGACCCGAAGGTTCGCCAGGGCCTGTCGATGGCGCTCAATCGAAGCTCGATGGTCGACAACATCACCAAGCGTGGAGATGTTCCGACCTCAACGGTCGTTCCAACATCGATGCCGGGCTTCGACATCCTTTCGGAGGAGTCGACCAAGTTCATCGATCCAAAAGCCGAGCCCGACACCGACCGGGCGCGTGACGCGCTGAAGGAAGGTGGCTGGAAGGACGGCGACTCGCTGAGCATGTACTACACCACGCAGTCCAGTACTGCCGAAGCGATTGCCACTGCCATGCAGAGTGACCTGGCAAAGGTTGGAGTCGAGCTCAAGCTTGTGCCGCTGCCCAGCTTCGATGATCTTCTCGCCGTCTCCAGTCCGATGCAGGAGAAGGTCGATCTGGTGCTGCTCAACTGGGTGGCCGACTATCCGGACGCCGAGAACTTCTACCAGGTGTTCACCTGTGCAGCGGTTGACGGCGGTCTCAACTCCGCGGGGTACTGCGACAAGGAGTACGACAAGCTGTACGAGGAAGCTCGCAAGGTTGTCGATACCGAGGCCCGCATGGAGCTGTACAAGCAGATCGAGCAGAAGCTGACCGGCCCCGACGGTGACATGCCGGCGATCCCGATGTACCAGCCGCGCGACGATACGGTGGTTCAGCCATGGGTCAAGGGGCTCGAGATCACGCCACTGGGGCTGATGTACTTCGACGGCGTCAGCATTCTCGACCACTCCTAGGCGGGGGAGCTGCACAACCACGTGTTCGGGTACATCGTCAGACGGCTGCTGTGGGCCATTCCAGTACTGCTGCTTGTGACGGCGATGACGTTTGCCCTGGTGGATGCACTGCCGTGGGAACCGTTCAACACCAATCGTGCTGCCCGTCTAAATCCTCAGGTCAAGAAGAATCTTGAAAAGAAATACGGCCTCGACAAGCCCACGTTCATTCCGAAAAAGTGGACGGTTGATGGCATTGGCGAGACGCAGTACATCCACTACATAACGAACGCAGTACGCGGTGATCTGGGCGCATCCACCAAGTCGGCCAGCGAACCGGTCATGGAGACCACGGTCGATGGTTCATTCCCGTTCATTCATGTGGAGGGAACGGTTCCAGAGGGCTTTCATGTGTCATTCGTGCTGGGTTTCTGGGCCTTTGTTACCAGTGCGCTCATCGGCACGGTCGCAGGCGTAATTTCAGCACTGTGGGTAAACCGTTGGATCGATCACGCGCTGACGGTGACTACAAGCCTGGCATTTGCCGTGCCGGCATTTGTCATTGCAACGTTGTGGGTGTTCTATCTAACCGACTTTGCTGGCTGGGACACGATGCCGGAGAGGGTTGGACCGATAGCAGTATTGGCGCTTGCGATCATGCCGTACTTCACACGCCTGGTCCGAGCATCAATGTTGGAATCGCTCCAGGCTGACTACATCACTACAGCAAAGTCAAAAGGTCTGCCGTGGCGAACGACGGTCGTGCGCCACGCGCTTCGCAACTCGATGATTCCAATGGTCACCAATGCAGGACCGGTGTTCGGATTCGTCATCACCGGTTCCTTCATTATCGAAAAGATCATGGACGTGCCCGGCCTGGGTCGCGAATTCGTAACATCATTCAATGCGCCCCTGGACCGCAACATGATCCTGGGGACGACCGTGCTGCTGTCCGTGGTCATTGTCGTGGTCAACCTGATCGTGGACGTGATCGTTGCCGTGCTCGACCCACGGGTGACGCATGACTGATACGCCCATTGACGAGGCGCGCACCCGCGCAGCCCTGGAACTCGAACAGCTTGCCAACGACTGGGAATCGCGCGCATTCGATCTTGGTGCCGGCGGTGAGATTCAGGATGACCTACGGACGTTTTGGCGGGACGCCGCACGCAGGTTCTTTGAGAACAAACTCGCGGTGGCATCGGTCATTGTGCTGGGCCTATTTGTCCTGTTGAGCATCGTTGTGCCAATGGTCAGCGACGCCAATTGCTGTGCACAGGACTTCGATCAGGACAATCTCGGAGTCAGTTTGGCGCATCCGTTTGGGACCGATCCGTGGGGACGCGACTTGTGGCTAATGAGTTGGCAGGGTGGTCGAGTTTCCCTTTCTGTGGCGTTCGCAGTGTCGTTCGTAATTCTCATTGTTGGAACGATCTACGGAGCGATATCCGGCTATGTCGGCGGCCGCATTGACACGTTGATGATGCGGTTTCTGGACGCGCTCTACGGTCTGCCGTACCTGCCATTTGCCATCATCTTTGTCGGAGTGCTGCGATCGATGTTGGTCGAAGAAAACAGACCCGAGCCCAATCCGCTGCTGTATATCGTCCCCGCACTATCCATAACCGCGTGGTTCACATCCGCCCGGATCGTGAGGGCTCAGGTGATGACGCTCAAGCAGTTGGACTACGTTGGCGCGGCCCGCTCGATGGGCGCTCGATGGTGGCGAGTGCTTGGCCGACATATCATCGTCAATTCGATCGGCATCTTCGTTGTGTCCATCGCGCTCGAAATTCCGAATGCAATCATTGGCGAGGCATCGCTGTCATTTCTTGGCGTAGGAGTACAGTCCCATGCCTCGTGGGGACGGCTGGCCAACGAGGGCTATCGCTGGTTTCAGACCGAGCCCCATCTGATCGTGGTTCCCGGTGCGTTGATCGCAATTACCGTACTCGCAACAACAGCGATCGCCGATGCCCTGCGCGATGCGCTGGATCCGCGCGAAACGCAGCGCTGACCCAGCCCAGGCTCGGCGCAGTCCGATCGTTCAGTTGAGTCCCAGGTACTCAGGGTATGACATGTCGCGACGCTGGTGCATCTGGTACTCGATCAGCCCGCATCCTGCGATGAATCCTGTGGCGATTCCGGCGACTCCTGCAACGGCGGCGGGCCGTGGCGCGATGTGTGCCAGTTCTCCCAGGTGCGGTCCCCAGCGGAAGCCTGCGTACAGTTCGGGGATGACCAGAAAGGCCCCCGGCGCCTGTGCGGTCCAACCGTCGTCAGCAATGGAGAGACCAATTCTGGTGGATGCGAGGGCGATGCCCGTGCCCGTGATTGCCGCGCCCGTTGCCACGGCAGCACTACGAATGTTCATGAGGTTCGTCCGTCCCGTTCGGCTCGACATCTGCATATCGATCGGTACCTGATGGGGCGTTCCACGACAGCCCGCGGCATGATCCGTATCCCAGGCGGGTACACCACCCAGTGAACCGTCGGCGGGTGCAATTGCCGATGAAATGGTGACGAGGAGTACGCGTGCGCGCACGCGGCCGCACGCTGCGGCCACGGCCGCTGCACGATGCTCACACAGTGCGAAGAGCGCGGGGGAGTGCATGGCACTGCTTGAGGTTCGGGACCTGAAGGTGCAGTACGAGACGAGGCAGGGCATCGTCAAGGCAGTTGACGGCGTCAG
>CAYNNW010000127.1:0-6492 GCA_964398435.1 uncultured Gaiellales bacterium
ACCGTAAGCGGCAATAGCGGTAACGATTCAGCCAGCGGCGGAAGGGGCAACGACTCCGTGTCGGGCGGAGCGGGCAACGACACCGTCACCGGGGGCAACGGCAACGACACCGTAAGTGGTGGTCGTGGCAATGACGGCGGCCGAGGAGGCAATGGCCGCGACACCGTAACCGGTGGCAGCGGCAACGATCGGGTATACGGTGGCGCCGGAAACGACACCGTCAGCGGAGGCAAAGGCAACGACACGGCACGCGGTGGCCAAGGTCAAGACACCGTGCGAGGCGGATCCGGCAACGACACGGTCACAGGCGGACGAGGCAATGACACCCTCACGGGCGGACGAGGCAATGACTGCCAATACGGCGGTCCTGGCAACGATGACCTGAACGGCAATTCAGGCTACGACTGCCTGTACGGGCAGGGCGGCAACGACCAGCTCATCGACTTCTCATCGAGCGGCGAGCCAACCAAGGTCAGCGGCGGCAGCGGCAGTGATGTAATTGGCATATTGGCAGTCATGCCGACCGCCGCGATCATTGATAAGCCACTCGACATTGATGCCGGGGACGATAATGATCGGATAGACCTCAGCGTAGTACTCAACAAAGGCACGAACTTCTCGTCCGCCATGACCGTCGACGGCGGAGCAGGAGAGGACAGCCTGGTTGCAGAACTCTCAGGCAACAACTTCGGTACCCCAATCAAGTTGAAGGGGATCGAGAACGCACAGCTGTCGGTCAACTCGACTACACGAATCGATCCGTCAGCGGATACCACCATCACCTCGATCACAATTGCAGCAGACACAGAGGCTATCTTTGTGGGCTACCTGAACTTGCCGTCCGGAACCGTCATAACCGTGCCGGCTGGCTCGAAACTGGTAGTGGAGGGTGGTCGCGGCGTGTTCGATGGCGTTACCGTCAATGGCGCCGGGTCGGTCGAGTTCCGCTGACCTACGCCGACTACGCCTGGCTGGTCGGTGTGTAGACCTTCTCTTCATCGACGATGAACTTGAGCAGTGGAGTCAGGGCCGTCAGACGCTCTGAGCGTGGCTCGCCGACGATGCCTACGGGCGTGCTATCCGCGGGGGGCGCGACTCCGTCCACGACCTTGCCGTGCTTGTCGACCGGTGCTGTCCACTTCGACACGGCCCGAGCATCTGACGCGTACTGGCTTCGGCCGTGGATGTCACCACCGAAGCGGTCACTCCACTTCCACTCGCTTGTGAACACGTGATCACCCAGGGTGATCTTGTGTGGAATGCCAATGTAGGCCGCAAGAAACGCGCCGTCCTTGGCCTGCAGGACGCCAACACCCACCCCGGGGAGCGACGGGCCGATGTAGTCAGGGCGGCTCGACGCGCGTGAGATGTCACGGGCCGTCGCGATTGCGTCGTTCAGCGTGGTGCCGGCTTGCCACATGAGTGGCCGCTTGTCATCGCCGTCGGTGAGGATCTGAAATTCGTTGCTGAATGCCGTCTCGCGTGTGGAGGTGACCTTCTTCCCCAGGAAACTCGTTCGCCAGGTTGAGCTCTCTGTTCCTTGGTAGTCGCCGCGCATGATTGGCTTGCCGATCAGGTCGACGATCTCGGGCGGCACGACAGACCGATTGGCGGCTGGTGCGACTGGTGTGGTGATTGCGGGGCTCACGGAAATATTCCTCGTCGTCTATATGAGGGCTGCCTCCGGGGAACTCAGGTCGCGCGCGCAGGCAGCTGGTCGCGCACTACCGTAGTACCTGCTGCCGCGCACGACGGGGCCGCGGCACCTCGTGTGCCTCAATGACCGCCCACGCGTCCCGGTTTGGCCACGTGCACTGAGGCACACTCCGGGCGCCCCGAAGCCGCCGTATCTGAACTGTCACCGACGTGTCTCCAAGCTGTAACCACGGCACGGCACGGGAGGCGGCATACTCGGGGTGAGAGCCAGCCATACGGGAGCGAAACCGTGACTCAGCTCAGCACTCATATCAGCGAACTGGCCCCCGCGACACGGCCGCAGCCCACGCGACGGTCGCACCATTTCGCCCCATTCAATCGCGACGCGGTTGCCGGGGCACTGTTCGCAACGGCACTGACGGCCATTTTCACGGCAACGCTCTGGCTGGCTCTCGAATCGATGTCCTCTGCAGACTGCAATCGCTACCGATCGTGCGCATTGGCGCTGGTCATGCAGTCCGGAACTCCCGAATAGCTACGGCCACCTCGTCGATTTCAACGCCGTAGAATTACCGCACCGCTGTACGTACAGCTGCCCACCCTGGCGACGGGACCGTTGTTGGCGCATCGGCCAACTGGCACTCGCCCGACCCGGTTATGTCGCGACCCGAGCATGGCCCTCTTCGCGCCCCGACCCTCACGTCAAAGCGCGCTGCGGTCAATACTCCGCTGCGGGTTCGACGAGCTGATCTTCGACGATGTCCAGTATGAGCGGGGGGAACGACTCAGCAATTGCCTTCGACATTGCTCGCACCGACTGTTCGATGCGTGCATTGCACGCCTCGCGAGCAGCGGCATGCGGCCAGCGGGCATAGGCAACCCAGGTGCCATCAGCTGCTGCATGCAGGCGAGAGCCGTAGCTGCCGCACTGCTCACGAATCAAGGCGGTTGCCTCGCTCCAGGCACGCACGAAGTCATCTTCACTGCCCGGCTCGAGGCGCCAGCGATACATCACCGCATGCATGTCGGCAAGCCTACCGGTGGCGCCCGACCACACTGGTTGCAGGGGGGGGCTAGCTGTTGTTGATGCTGTTGCCCGACCCCCAGGTTGTCTGGCTCGTGTTTCCAGAGCCGTGAACACCACCTGCGTGTGCGGCCGGTGCAAGCACGGTGGCTGCAACTACGGCGAGTGCGGCGATCAATGCGAATCGGCGAGTGGTCTTCATGTTGATTCTCCTGTCTGTTCCGTGGGGGGCGGTTGCGTTGTACTCAGGAGAACGCAGCAGACGCGCTTCAGGGGTACGCGCGCAGTTGTAAAGATCCTGTACATGGGTGCGGTACGCACATCTGGCGGTCTCGTTGGCAGCCGACACACCACGCCTCGTCGCCACCACACGCGAGATCCAAATATTGGGCCGACGAATCGCTGTTTCTCCGCATGAAATGTGACTTGAACTGGTGGGGCACTGGCCATGAGCATGGTCTCCTTATTACACGAGTGATGGAGCGACGGATAAAAGGGCGCGCACGGTCCACCCCGGCTGCAAAAGCGCATAGTTGCCCCACGTGGGCCCGGCACGCGGCCTTGTTCGTGGCACGATGCGGCCCGGGGCCCACTGCTGCCGTCGAGGCCACATTTCCCGCTCCTAGAATGCCCCACTCGTTCAACCAGCAGGGCGCGTGTCCCGCGCCTGTGAATACCGGAGCTCAATATGCGCGTCGATGCTCAGAGCAGCCACCGAATCCCCCTTAGCCACGTACTGGACATATATGAAGTTGCAGAGCACCGCTTCAACGCAGCGACGAGACTGTTGGCGGATACTGGCCGTGTCCGCTCCGGTGACAGTGGCAGCGATATGGACTCGGTATCCTGGACCCATAGGGATCGGCTCCTGGGCAGCGCAGCACGGCAAGAGGTGCTGGACGGCATCGCGCTGGTGAATTCCGCAACCCCCAAGAACAGCGATGCGGACCCGGAGTTCCTTGAAGCCTTCAACGAGCACGCACATGCCGGCCTCAAGCTCATCGACTCGTTTCTGGCTAGCAAAGACCTGAGTGCCCGCGAGCGCGGAAATCTCATCCGCAAGAGCATCAACGAAACCGACTTCTGGGTCGCGAACATGCTGTTTGAGACAGTCTCCAACAACCGCTGACGAATCGCCGGCCTCAGCAGGAATCTGTCCGCTGCTCTAACCACCAAACATACGGGGAACACAGCCGACCTCGACGTGGCACGAACAAGGCACCCAGTCGGCGAGCATCTCGAACAGCGCCGCGCAGGTACTACTCTCAGCGCAGCCCTGCAAATACAAGAGGATTCGGTAAGTTGGGATTCTCCAATGCCTTGAGGTGCTCTTTCGGGAGTCGCGCAAGGGCTCCACGCAGCGTCATGCCAACGACCGTGTCTTTGCACGCATGGACGTCGATGGTCCCGCTACCGTACTCATATCTCGCTGTTCGAGTTGATTCGCCGACACTCGCATTCGTGATCCGCACGCTGATTTCATTGCAATCCCGCGAAAGCGTGATGAGTGGGCTCTGCTCAATCGGCCAATCGATCCCGAAGCCACTTGGAGCGAACGTCCACATCGCTCCTCCTGCCACCCGGTCATTGATACTCTCAACGTGTACGAGCGATTCATGCACCGCGACCGCAACCAGTCGCCCTTCGGGGTCGACTTCGATGTGGATTGATCGTGCACCGTCACCGCTGACTTTTGAGATCTTTTGAGCGCGGTACATTCGACTGAGCTGAGGCGCGAAGCACAGACATGCGTGTGGTCGCGATACGAAGAATCGCGATAGTCCCGAGACCGACTTGTACCCCGCGCTGATCATGGGCACTCCGTCTGCAGCTACAGCTCCGGCAATGCGCTCGCACGCATAGCTGACTGCGTCCTCCATGTATTCATCCCACCAGGTTTGTCTGCCGTAGTACGAGCAGACAAATGCCATATCAGTAGCTACAAGGTCAGGGAATCCGATCGAAGCGAGATCGTCCAACCGCGCAAACAGGATTCCCCAGGAGTCCCAGTGGTAATTCCACGCCCACCCCCATGAACCGTCATGAATTACAGCCGACTGGGATGGCAGCACACTCGAGTAGACGCGATCCTCCCAGCGAGCGAAACTGCCACCAGCTTTCCAGATTCCGCCGACGCGCTCGGCGTCGAACGCCCATGGACCCACCGTCTTGCCCCAGCGCCCCACCGATGCCGACATTGGAAACGAGAGCGGCGTGGAAACGAGTCGGTCACTCCCGTGCAGTTCGCGAAGCTTGTGACATATCGCCGTCATCTCGGCCCGGAAATCGAGCGGCTGTTCTTCGAATTCCGTATACGGAACCGCGACCAGCCCCTCCTGTTCGAGATAGTCACGGTTAAGCTGATTCTTGTCGTCCCACGCGATGAACTTCGACAACCGTCTCGCATTCTCATCAATTAATGCAGCGACATCTGGATGCTCGGCACGCAGCCGGCGCTCCTCTGTCGCAAACTCGCTCTCGTCAGCATCCATGACCACTGTGAGAGTTCGGTGCCCAGGCGATTGGTCCTCTGTGCCGCCGAAGCGAATGCACTCCGGGACGGCCAAGCAGAAGTGGGTGCGCCCGCGTCGTCGGGCATGGGCCGGATTCGTCCACACCGGTGATTTCTCCCGAATCCGCATCGGGCCCATAGTGTGTGCCCGCGCGCGAGCTGGGTATGGTCCTTGTCGGGATCACGACTCGACTCAGGGGCGACACAGATGGGAACAGGCAGAAGCGGTGCACGCCTTCGGCTGGAGGGCCTGCACCACATCACGATGATCACTGGCGATGCGCAGAAGAACGTCGACTTCTGTGTCGGTGTGCTCGGCCTTCGCATGGTGAAAAAGACCGTCAACTTTGATGCGCCGGACATGTACCACCTGTTCTACGGCGATTCCCACGGATCCCCTGGCTCAATTCTGACCTGGTTCGAGATCCGCGAGGCGCGCGCAGGGCGAGCGGGCGCCGGCATGGTGCATCTGATCGAACTTGGCGTGCCCTCGGCCGACTCGCTGGGATTCTGGGAGGAGCGCCTGGCGCGCTTCGGCTATGACAGCCAGCGTGACGGGGATCGCTTGCTCTTCAAGGACTACGATGGCCTGGACTTCGCCCTCGTGCCAGCCACGCTGGGCAACCCACCGCTGCAGGCCGTTCATCCGGAGATTCCGGCTGAGCATGCCATCACCGGGATTGAGGGAGCGCGCGCCTACCCACTGACACCGAATGCAGACGACCTGCTGT
The DNA here is from genome assembly GCA_964398435.1 of uncultured Gaiellales bacterium. Taxonomy (GTDB): domain Bacteria; phylum Actinomycetota; class Thermoleophilia; order Gaiellales; family SKUG01; genus CAYNNW01. Next base: position 5,924 of record CAYNNW010000127.1, read on the forward strand.
TGCGAGACGTGTTCAATTTCGCGCCCCACGCCCCAGCGAGCTCGGATCCCTCGCTAGCGGATAACTCGATCCCCAATGGAGCCGGGCACGCGGAGCGGGTGACGCTCTCCAGCGAGTATCGCGCCGCAGGCGTGGAGCGCACATTCCGCTGGGCCTACGACGACGCTCCAAGCGAACCCGGCATTCCGGGCGCCGGAACGGTTCACCACATTGCCTGGTGTTCGCGGGATGAGGATCACCTTGCCTGGCAGGAGCGCGAGCGGTCGGCAGGGCTGTATGTCACGCCCGTGCAGGACCGGGACTACTTTGAGGCGATCTACGCTCGCGTGCCGAGCGGGGTCTTATTCGAGATTGCGACGATGAGCCCCGGCTTTGCCGTCGACGAGCATCCCGATCACCTGGGTGAAGAGCTGCGAGTTCCCAAGATGCACGAGGCGCTCAGGGACCGGATTGAGCAGCTGCTGAAGCCGATCACGCCACCATCGGTGCATGCATGAGTCTACCCACGATTATCCAGTGCGCCGTCACCGGATCGGCGCCAATAGATTCGGCACGCCACCCCAACGTGC
>CAYNNW010000128.1:0-5987 GCA_964398435.1 uncultured Gaiellales bacterium
ACTTCGTTGCGTCCGGTCTTCGAGGCACGATGAGAACACAACTACACGATGGCTGACCTATACACAGATACTGAGATCGCAGACATGCTGGCCGAGCAAAAGACGCTCGCCGCTGCGATCGCACGGCCTGTATCGCTGTCTTCCAGGAATGGTCAGCGAAGCGCCAAGTTCAACGCCGACGGCGCTGGTGACCCTCCGCGTCACTACCGACTCATTATCCGGCAAGCCGAAGACAACCCGCTCGACTTCTCGGTGATCGTGGGATTCTGCCCGAACGGCCACACAAGCAAGAAGACGTTCTTGCTGCGCCGATATAACGGCAAGAGCCACGAGCACACGAACAAGATCGAGCGGGAGACGCTCGCCTACACATTTCACATCCACGAAGCCACAGAGCGTTACCAGCAGCTCACGTCTGGCCCCGCGCGTATCCGGGAAGAGGGATACGCAGAGGTCACAGATCGGTATTCGACGGTGGAGGGCGCACTCGACTGCGCTCTGGAGGACTGTAACTTCAGGATTGCTCCACAGCCGCCGACGATACCTGGACAGATGAGCTTCACGGGAGGTGACGACGATGACAACTGACGAGCTCGCTAGCCGCTTTGCGTCGACCGTCGGCTCCGAGGTGCGGCTCATTGCCGAGGGCACTGACCGCTACCGCGTCCTGACACCATTCACCTTTGACGATGGCGATGGCTTCGGCATTGTCTACAAGCGCGACGGTGATCGTTGGGTGCTTACCGACGAGGGGCACACCCTCATGCACTTGTCCTACTGGATGGACGAGGGCGACCTCAATAGAGGCAATCGCCGCAAGATCGTGGAGAACACGATCACCCAGTTCGGTATTGGCGAACGTAGCGGACGCTTCGAGCTGCCTGCCGAACCCGAGGCTGCGGGCAACGCACTGTTCACCTTTCTGCAAGCACTTACCAAGATCAGCGATGTGTCCTTCCTCGACCGCGAGACGGTTGCTTCGACGTTTATGGCGGACCTTCGCGAGTTCATGCAGGAGCGAGTACCGAAAGAGCGCATCGCGCTTGACTGGCACGATCAGAGCCGTGATGCCGCGGGGCTGTATCCGGTGGACTTCCGTATCAATGGGATGCCCACACCTCTCTATGTATTCGGCCTCGGCACGGATCAACGCATCCAAGAAGCCACGATCATCATCCAGAAGTTCGAAGGGTGGGGCCAACCCTTCAAGAGCATTGGCATCTTCGAAGATCAAGAGAGCGCGAGCCGAAAGGCTGTCGCCCGATTCTCCGATGTCGCCGATAAGCAGTTCTCGTCGCTCTCCGGCAACAAGGATCGAATCGGCCAGTTCCTAGAACGAGAGTTGACAGCAGCTTCCTAAGCCAGGACAGCTTCTACTAGTGCTGATACTGACGTAAGAGCATTCTGCAATAGACAATATGCGAGCAGTCCCCGATTGGGTGATCCCTCTCGCAGTTGTCGCTCGTCGTTCCCACGGCCTGAGGCATCCCCACATCACCCGTGATGCATTGCCCTGTCAGGTGGGGGCACCCCTGCCTCAAGCCGTGGTTCCTCCTTCGCGTGTGCCCGCGCGAGAACACCCCAATAACGGAGGACCCCATGAACCTCGTCGCACTGATTGGCAACGTCGCCACCGATCCCGAGTACAGCGAGCTGCCCAGCGGCAAACAGGTCGCCAAGTTCCGCCTTGCGGTGAGTCGCACAGTCGGTGAAGGCGCGGACTTCATCACCGTTGTAGCGTGGGGCCGCACGGCCGAGATTGTTCGCGACTACGCACCGAAGGGCCGCCGAGTCAGCGTCGAAGGCCGCCTGCATCACACGACGTGGCAAACCGCCGGCAAGAAGCCAGAGCCGCGCAGTCACATTGAGGTTGTCGCCCGCGATATCCAGCTCCTCCGCCGAGGCGGATGACAGCCATATTGGAGAACGCCAACTTCTGCCCGTCGCGTTCCCTCACAGTCGAGTGAACACAACAAAGGAGCTCTCAACATGTCATGGGATACCCCATTTCAACCCCGCAACGACGATCCACGCCTGCAACCACATGAACCAGGCAGCAACTCCTGGCTCGGCTTCGACGAGATCGAGGCCATCGGCTCAGACCCATTGGACTTCGAGCGGATCGCCGACCGCGAGGACGCCGCAATCGACCTCGCAGAGGTGACCTGTGTCGATGTTGCCTGCCTCGATGACGTGTTGCAGGAGCACGCTGACTCAGCAGTACCTGCGTACTCGAACCAGCTCTTTGCCTGGGCAGCTCGTCCAACAAGCGCTACCTATCTCGATGCCGCTCTACAGGAAGGCAGCGACCTGCGCAGCTTCGACGAGCTGCTTCGCCGCGCGGCATCCATCTACTGGCTCGACGTGTACCGCGAGGCCCTCCGCGCACTTGAAAACCGCCGAGAGAAACCATCGTCCGGCGATCACGACTGACAAAATGTATCTTCTTGTTATCAAGGCGGCGCTTCGCGCCGCTGGCTCTCGGAGCTGGGCATCGTCCTGCGGCCCGCTGCCGCGGCCTGGGACGCCGCCCAACCCTCGCGCCCCAACGTCATGTCAGCTTTACAGAATGTCTGCGGCATCAAGATTCGCATCGCGCAAGCGTACGCCCGCTCGCTCGCATCGCCACGCAAACGGTACATAGGCCGTCTCGGGCATCTGAACTGACGACGGTGGCGGGAGTTCGTAGCCAGTTGATGCAAGTCTCCACCGACCACCCGGCCTGACGCGGGGGAGATCTGCCGGTTCTCGCGGGCGTCTCGGTTCCCAGGAGTGTGATGCTGTCACGATAGAACCGCGCAGCCCAAGGCGTTCACGAACGCTCAGTAGCCTTCGGTGTGACATCTGCTGGGACAGCCGTTCCTGTACCGCATTTGCAATCCGGGCGTGATGCCTCGTTCTGGCGTCGCTGCCAGCAAGCGAATCGCCTGGCGACTTTGTCGCGTACTTGGCAATGTACGAGGCTCGTTGAAGTACAGCATCGTCTTCGATGCTCCCAAGAATCTGCACATCCAGCTGAGCGCCCCAACGCAAGATGACTGCTGCACCATTTATGGGAACTTCGAGTGAGGTGCGAGCAAGCTGCCGCGCAACTCCTCGCTTCGTGATGCGCCTTCCTGGTTGACGCCGTATCCGCACCAAAGCATGAACGTGAGCAAGGCCGCGTTGCTGCCATTCCACCACGCGTAGGTAGGCAATATCTTGGTAACGCGAACGAGGCACGCAAAGCCACGCTCTAAGTTCGATTACGCTCTTCGACCACAGTTTGCTGACGTTCTCATTCCACGCAGCGGCGCGCGCATACTCGAATCGATCAGGGTTGAGTGGCACGCCGATGAGTGGATCGCCCGGGCCGTGATCTCGCTTGCATCGACACGGTGCACTGCGCTTACCGCCTTCATCGATCGTTTGGCGATGCGAGGGCGTCCCGAATAACTGTGCCCCTGGAGGTGTAAGCGTGATCCACAATAGGACATCCCGTGGGTGCATCGCGCGCACTCCACTAAGAGCCCGCATGTATTCGCGCTGTCGGGCGCGCCGAGCGCACGCGGGGCACTTCGAGGCGAGGCGTGTTCTACAAGGAAGGAAGCGAATCTCCCCGTCTCGTTGCAAGGCCACCGGTCGCACGCATCCGCCAGTGACTGCCGCTCGAACCGTATCTCGCTGCGCCGCCGCGTCGCGCTCGTCGCGCCATGACTCAGGCAAGCGCGCTCAGCGTGTCAGCGCTCATTGACCACCGCGCTTTGCCGTCGCGTCGGTCAACATACAGCTCAAGCACGAGATTCTCCGCTTGAAGCGATGAGCCTTCGTGCGGAGCGTTCTCGCCGTACGCAGAGCGCACCCAACACTGAAGTGGCCTCCCCTCACCCGCAGGAAGTAGCAAGACCTCCGTGCGGTAGAGGGGACGGCCAGAATCATCAACGCGTTGTACACGCTCTGCTTTGGGGTCGTCATTCCATTCGTTCAGTGGCATCGTGCCCAGGCAGATGATCTGCCGGGCGATCTTTGTTGCGGGGAGCTGCATTTGGCACTCTTCCTTTGATTTACACGGGGCCGGATTGCCTCGCTATATCAGTGGTACAGGAAAGCGCCTGGAGTGTGGGAGTTTTCGTTTCTGCCCGTCGGGTTGGGCTACATCAACATTGTGTCGGTTGCAGACAACAAAACGTCAGCTAACGTATTGACAGCCCACAAGTACGTGCCGACGGCAACCGCCATCAGCGCACTCATCCATGCGAACTCGGACACGTGCATCACCTCCTCAAGTCGAGGATGACGCACGGTGCTTCAGCGTCGAAGACTATTCTTTGGGCTAATACTTCACGAACAACTCAGGCGATCCGCAGATGTTCCATAGCTGCGCGTCGCCGATCATCGCGAGGGTTCGTATAGTGCTTGCGCGTCGTGGAGGTATCGCTGTGGCCTAGCAGGTCGCTCACCGCATCAAGGTGAACGCCCGCTTCAAGAAGCGCCGTGGCAAACCCGCGCCTGATCGAATGTGGACTGACTCGCGACTGGTTGTCCGCCGTGCGGCCATGCTTGGTCATACCTGGCTCATCAATGAGCCATATTCCCGCTCGTGCTGCTCGGCGCTTCACGCAGCGCCATACAGTGGTCTTTGCGAGTGGGCGACCGTTCTTCGTTAGCAACACAAAGTCGGTGTCAAGCTGTTCCTGGGCCTTCGCAATCGCCTGATTCTTGGCCGCAAACCTACGCTGGACGACTCGCCACTCCAATAGCTCCTTCTCTAGTTCCGGCAAGATGTCGACCACGCGCGACTTGCGCCCTTTTCCCATAATGAATACGACTCGATTATCAAAATCGATACTGGCCCACGTCAGCCTCACCAGCTCCTCACACCGAAGCCCGAGATACGCCAGCATCCACACGATCACCCGCTCACGTGCGTCGTCAACCGTGCGCAGCCCGCTGCCAGGACGAGATCGCGCTGGCTTGGGCCTCCGATAGTTGAGCAGTACCTCAAGCTCCTCACGGGTCAATGCATCCTGTTTCACCACTTCGACGACAGGACGTTCTACTGCGACGGTCGGATCGTACTTCCGATTTGGGTCGACGTACATCATCCACCTATAGAAGCTCTTCAGCGCGGCGAGGGCGGCTTTACGTGAGCTTGGGGATAACGGCGATCGGTAGATCTTGCCGTCACGCCGATCGACCATCACGCGGTCGTACTCCAGGTACTCCATCCACTGGATGATCTGCTGGTGTCCAGCTGTGGCGGGGTGAGTCGGGTGCCCAGCCTCGCGCCGAGCAGCCCGAAGTTTTGCGGGACGGGGAACGAGCGGGCGCTCGCCATCAAGCCAGTCGGCGTACTCTCGCAGTAGCACGGCATATCGGTCAGCGGTTCGCTTCGCGAGACGCTTGCCACATACATGTCGATGCCATCGCGCTATCAAGTCTGCCGCAGGCTGTTGCTCCCACCAATACTCTGCGAGGTGCCCGGGCGCGTCCTCCAGATAGCCCGGCATCGAACGACGCCCCATTCCCATGGAATCGTAGGCTGCATCCAGCGCTCCCTCAGGATCCTTGTCTGGATCGATTTCCTTGCGCTTCGCGTTGCTCATGACTGCACCCCTTTGTCGATGTTGTTATCGGCTCGTTGGGTCGTTCACTTGAGCAATGGCGAGGATGTAAACCGGAGAGACAAGCACTCGAACGTCGGTTCGATCCCGTCCAGCTCCACTCTGTTCCCTGCGTAGAGTGTTTCCGGTTCGTATACCGTCCCGTCTATTGCTTCCCGCTCCTGAACTTGCGCCCGGCGTGATCGCAAGGTAACTTGTGGGTGTGGATATTGTCCCGATCATCGCCGAGAGCGCCCGCAAGCACGGCGTGAGCGATGAGGACATGCTCCATGCGTATGCGAATCCGATTCGCGTCTTCGACCTGGACGAAGGGTTGACGATGGTGATCGGAGCGAACCATGCGGCCATCGTTTTCGAGATCGGAGTCGTCGACGGTAACGTCGC
>CAYNNW010000128.1:5997-6487 GCA_964398435.1 uncultured Gaiellales bacterium
GTCGCGCCGGTCATCGTTCACGCGATGCGAGCGCGCGACAAGTTCTTGAGGTGATCAACATGCCGAGAAACATCCAGGAGATCCTGGATCATGCTGACGAGTTGGCGAAGCGGTTCGAGGATTACGAACCCGACCCGAATGATGAGCGCGATCCGAAGGCGTATGCCTCGCTCCGCGCGGCGGTGCTGTCTCGCTCGGCGGCGGAGAAGGACGTTTTCGAGTCGGTTCAAGCAGCTCGCGCTGCGGGATACTCGTGGTCGCTTATCGGTTCGCTTCTGGGGACGAGCGGTGAAGCGGCGCGACAGCGGTACGGGCAGGCGAGTGCATAGCACCGCTCACGATGAAGTCCAGGTCGTCGTCGCGCACCAAGCACGTGCCACCCTGCGCGTTGGCGACGTCTACTTGAAGATCGACCCCAATCAGGCGGGCATCGATGTGGAGGTCGAGGCGATGGCATTGGTGCCCGTACCGACCCCGCAGGTCCTGTGGC
>CAYNNW010000129.1:0-717 GCA_964398435.1 uncultured Gaiellales bacterium
TGAATCGGTCGGAGTTCCCCCATCTAGCTCACCCCTCAGGCAGCTTCGCGGTCTGACTGCGAACTCGAGCCAGCCCCGCCTCCACGGTTCATCGGTGGAATCTGTGTGGGAGCTGCCCCGTGCATCGCTTCGTAGCGCTGCATCAGGATCTCCTCCATGCGCTGGCTGCGGTCGGCATCGCGCCGTTCGATGTTGCGTCGAAGTGCCGCGATGCGTGCCGTGTGGAGTTCACCGAGCAGCAGCACAGCTCCCGCCCAGCCAAGGAAGAACATCAGTGCTGCAACACCAAGCCCACGCAGCAGTGCGTCGATGACCGGTACACCGACATCCAGACTGACACCAACAGTCACGCCAAAGCCCGTAATCGCGGCCAGTGCGCGCAGGAATCGGATTCGTGAGAGTTCAGGTTCGAATGATGGTGGTCTCATCGGTTCATCACCTTCTTGCGTCCGGCGAGCTCACGCTGACGGAAGAACAGGAAGCGGATAATCCGTTCACGGTCGGTAATTGCCATGCGTTCGAACATGCAGGCAGCAATCGTCTGGCCCGGGCGCTCGGGATCCGGAATCGCGTGAACGACCCGGGCACGTGTGGTGATCTCGCCTGACTGCTCTGGAAGATAGAACGTCAGCAGCAGCCGATCCGTGCTCTCGAGCGACACCGCCGAGCGGTACGTGATGCCCCCGCCCGAGATGTTGCGTGTGATTCCCGTTAACC
>CAYNNW010000129.1:727-1389 GCA_964398435.1 uncultured Gaiellales bacterium
CAATCTCCATGCCATCGCCACTGCTGTCGGCTCCCTGAATCTCAAGCTCCGCATCGGCAACACCCTGCTCGACATCGGCTCCGGCACGAACCTCTACCCGCGCGTGCAGCAGCAGCGACACATCGACTCGCACGTGGTTGCGGCGCTGTGCGCGATGCACTTCGCCAGTACGTTCGAGCTCGAGCAGCTGCTCACCGTCACGGGTGAAGATGGCGCGAACAGTGGTGTGCAGGCACCAGTAGCCGTTTTCCTGGGTGTACCAGAGCCGAAGCGTTTCGCCCTCGGCAAGATCCAGCTGGCGCCCCTCCATTTCAGGAACGCTGATGCGTAGGCACTCGGCGGTCTCCTCGACCAGGCGTGAGAAGTACTGTGCGGTTCCGCGCTCGCCCACAGCGACCTCGAGTCGCTGGTTCAGCCGCGGTAGTGGCGTTGCGATGGCTGACACTGTTGGGTCTCCTTGGCGGGGCGTACTTCTCAGGGCAGGATGAGTGCCGATATTTCGCGTGCCGACGCGACTCGCAGGTCCTCTGGAACCTGCGGGCCGTCCGACAGGAAACGTATCGGCAGACCGAAGCGAAAACCAAAGTTCAACAATTGACCGGCGTATCGGCTCTCGTCGAGTTTGGTGACGATCAGACGGTTCACATGCAGCGGACGGAAGT
>CAYNNW010000129.1:1399-4039 GCA_964398435.1 uncultured Gaiellales bacterium
CGATCACTGTTCCGGCCTCGCGAACACTGGTTGCCATCGGGATAACCGCGGCAACCTCATCAACCCGGGCAGCCGCCAGACAGCGGGCAACAACGTTCAGTGTGGTGTCGTCCAACAGGGCACTGCTGGGCGTGTCGATCAGCACCAGATCACGCGATCGAAGCTGATCGAGTGCAGCAAGCATCTGCTGCGGTGTTGCGACGAAGCGCACATCCAGCCGCGGGCGACGAAGCAGAGGGTCGCTGGCCAGCTGGCTGCGGGTCACGCCGTCCGGGTCCGGGGTGATCGAGATGACTCCGACCTCGAGCCCAGCAGCGATGGCGTATCCCTCGGCAATCTTCGCGACCGTGCTGCTGGTGCCGGCGCCACTGGGGCCGACCAGCGCCATACGCCAGGTCTGTCCGAGATTCACCCAGCCACTGTCGCATCGAACCATGTCGGCAATCACGTCACGGGCGAGCACCCGCAGGTCCCGTTCTGCACTGAAGGGCAGTCGATGGTCGATGACGCGTTGCACGACTGCACGTGAGACATCACCGTTGACGCCACTGGCACACAGCGTTTCGTCGAGTCGACGAGCCGGCTCGGCAAGTTCGTGGCGGTGCTTGCGCAGCGCGTTGTGGGCGGCCACCGGTGGTCGGGCCGGCACAAAGGTGCTGTCGTGGCGCGGAGCCTCGAACGGTAGATCGCGCACGTCGGCCCGCAGGCGGGTTGTCTGTGGCGGATCCAGCGGCACGGCCTGCGCGCGCAGTACCGTCTGGTCACTGGTCGGCTGAGTCGAGTGTCGCTGAACGTCGGCGAGCTGCTGTGTCAGTTCGGCCGTGGCTGCCACGAGGGCTTCACGCGCTCGAATCGTTGCCTCGTCCTCGACGGGCGACGTGTCACCGGGCAGCGATGCTGGCGTGTGTTCGATCGCGGCTGCGGGCGCTTCTGGCTCGTGGGCGGATTCAGGTGCCGCGGGCTCCTGCTCAGCCGCTGTGGGGGCGGAATCTTCGTCGGTATCAGGTTCGGGCGGTGTCGCGGTATACGCGTTGACGGCCTGGTTCAGGGTTCCGAGGACAGTGCGACGCGATGTGTCATCGCCGGACGCGCCCGCCTCGGGGCGCCAGTCGTCGTGGATGTCAATTCGGCTGCCGGGCTCGTCACTGACCGCTGTTCCGTTGAGTGCGGGCGACTGCTCCATGGCAATGCGGATGCGATCTGCGAGTGAGCCGCCGGGCCTGCCGGGGGCCTGCCGCTCGCCAGGCGTGCGTGGGCGCGTACTGCCGCTGGTGATGTTGCGGCGTGGTCGCTGCCGGGGATCGTCGTCGTGGTCGTCTCCGTTGAAGGCGTCTTCCAGCTCAACGAGCTGTTCGTCGTCAGGCATGCGGTCTGCCGCGGTGACCTCGATCACTCGTCGTCCGAAAAAGCCGCCAACGCCGCCGGTTACGACCTGGCGCTGGTTCAGCACCACCGAGTCAGGACCGAGCTGCTCCCGAACCTGCGGAAGCACCTCCTCCAGTGACTTGCCCTGAAACGTTTTGACCTTCACGCGCTCACCGTCCCCGTCGCGTCAGCCATGCGCGAGCCATCGAGGCTCACCATGCCGACGGTCTGGATCTCCAGGTCGGGCTGAATCTCGTTGTACGAGAACACCGCCAGCCGAGGGAGCAACTGCATCGTGAGTTGCTTCAGATGACGACGAACCTTGGCCGAGCACAGCACGACTGGAGTCACTCCTGTTAGTGCTACCCGCTCCCACACATCCCGTAACGCCATGAGCAGGGCATTTACCGTGGCCGGATCGACGTTGACGTACGCACCGTCGGGGGTCTGAACGACCGCATCCCCAAGCATGGCCTCAAGTGCGGGATCAAGGGTCAGCACCGGCAGCACACCCTCGCGGGTCAGGTGCGGCCGCACAATGGCCCGACTCAACGTCTGGCGTGCGTAGTCTGCAAGCAGTCCGACATCCTTGCTGACGCGCCCCTTGTCGCCCAGAACTTCGACGATGGTGACCAGGTCGCGGATCGAGACACCCTCTGCCAGCAGTGCCTGCAGCACGCGGTGGACTTCGCCGACGGTCATCACGTCCGGAATCAGCTCCTCGACCGGGGCCGGGTGTCGTTCCTTCAGCGAGTCGAGCAGGGTCTTGGTGTCCTGGCGCGAGAGCAGATCGTGCGCATATGCCCGGATCGTCTCGGTCAGGTGGGTCACGATCACCGATGCAGGATCGACAACCGTCCAGCCCATGGCCTCGGCGCGGTCGCGGGCAGCAGCCGCAATCCACAGTGCGGGTAGACCGAATGCCGGTTCGGTGGTCGGGGTACCGGTCAGGCCGGGGTCGGCATCGCCTGGGTCCATGGCCAGCCAGCAGCCCGGCAGCAAGTGCCCGCGCACAACCTCGTTGCCCTTGATCTTGATGGCGTAGTCGTGGGCGGCAAGCTGTACGTTGTCGCGAAGGCGGATCGGTGCGAGCACGACTCCCAGCTCGAGTGCTACCTGGCGGCGAATCATCGAGACGCGGCGCAGCAGGTCGCCCCCCTGATCCTCGTCCAGCAGTGAAATGAGGCCGTATCCGATCTCGAGCTCCAGCGGATCGAGCGGCAGCATGCTGCGAACGCTGTCGACCGAGTTGGGATCGATCTCCTCGTCCGGCGT
>CAYNNW010000129.1:4049-6473 GCA_964398435.1 uncultured Gaiellales bacterium
GGCGTGGGCGGAGCGGCGGCGGCTCGCGCTTCATTGGCATCCAGCTCGTTGCGCCGGCGGCGCAGTGCCAGGCCGGCAAACAGCACGGCTGCACCGGGAAGCAGGAAGGGCAGGCGCGGCATGCCGGGCATCAGCCCGAGCAGTACCAGCACGGCACCGACGAGGATGATCGCCTTGGGGTGGCTGGTCAGCTGATCTGCGACGTCGCGACCGAGGTCGCCTTCGCTGGCGGCGCGGGTGACGATCACGCCTGTGGCGGTCGAGATCAGCAGCGCCGGAATCTGTGCTGCCAGCCCGTCGCCGATCGTCAGGGTCGAGAACAGGCTGACTGCCTCGCCAAAGCCGCGGCCCTGGACCACCACTCCGACGATGATGCCACCGACGAGGTTGATCAGCGTGATGATCACCGCAGCGATGGCGTCACCCTTGACGAACTTTGCGGCACCGTCCATCGAACCGTAGAAGTCTGCCTCACGCTGAATCGACTGTCGGCGACGGCGCGCCTCGTCGTCGGTGATCTGTCCGGCGTTGAGATCGGCGTCGATCGCCATCTGCTTGCCTGGCATTGCGTCCAAGGTGAAGCGGGCTGCGACCTCGGCCACGCGGCCCGAGCCGTTGGTGATCACCAGAAACTGGATCACCGACAGAATTGAGAATACGACCAGGCCAACCACGACACTGCTGCCGATCACGACCGACCCGAATGCGTGGACGACCGATCCTGCATCGCCCTCGCCCAGAATCTTGCGGGTGACGCTGACATTGATCGCGAGCCGAAACAGCGTCGTGATCAGCAACAGCGTGGGAAAGACGCTGAAATCGAGTGCTTCCCGAGCATAGATCGTGCCCAGGAGTACGGTCAGCGCAGCGGCGACGTCCAGCACGATCAGCAGATCGATCAGTGGCGTCGGCATTGGTACGACCATCATCACGACCACGACGACGACGCCGAGCGCGACGAGCAGATCGCTCTGGCGCAGGATGCGGTCGAACAGCTTGCTGCCGGTTCCGCCCGTCACTGCACCGCGCGATGCTCCGCCGCTGGCGGGGATCGGCGCTGGGCTGCTCGTTGACGCTCCTGCTGCCATCTGTGTCTGCTGCTCCCTGGGCCGGAAGAAACGCAGCGGGCCGTGGATCAGGTGCCGATCCATGGCCCGCTGCGCGAAATCCGTTCACGATGTCTACATCGCGCCCATCGGCGGCGGCATGCGAATTCTTGAACCGTGCGAGCACGCTGCACAAACTGCAAGGAGCGCAGTGCGGCGGCAGATTCGGATCAGGCAGTTGCCGCCAGCACCTCGTGCGGCAGTGGCACGTATCGGTGTGCGGCGGGCGCGCCGCAGGCCTGGCGAAGCAACTCACGGTCGCCCGGCATCATCTGATCGAACTCACAGTGATAGGTGGTGGCTGAAAATGTCGCGGAGCGACCAACCACGCGAATCCCCACCGTCAGGTCGACGGGGCGCCGGCGACCAACGAGCCGAGCGGGAATCTGGATCTCCAGCTGCATCTCACTGCCCGTTGCCAGCTCGGCTGCCGTGCTGAGCAGCACGCCGTGTTCGGACATGTCGACGGTGTGTGCGGGCATTCGCTGCCCGGCAATCGATGCGGCAGCTGGCAGGCACTGTCGGACGCGATGTGAGCGTCGGACGATTCGGCCTGATGAATCGGTCTGGAAGCGGCGGGGAATCTGCATGGCGGCGATCTCCAGGGGGACGGGGAGCGGGAACTATGGCTCCACCGTAGACCGACATCGCATTCTGATCTGTCAGGCATCGAACAATTGCCCAGGTCAGGCGTGTTCGAGGCGCCGGGCCTGCTGCGATCGCGCCCCGTCGTCGACGCGGTTGTTCAGGCGATAGACGAATGCCAGTACCTCGGCGACCGCTGAGAAGAGGTCGGCGGGAATCGTCTGCCCGATCTCCACCCGCGCATACAGCTCGCGAGCAAGTGGCTTGTTCTCGACAAGCGGCACGTCCGCGTCCTGGGCGATTTCACGTATGCGCAGCGCAAGCAGGTCAACACCTTTGGCGACGACCTCGGGAGCGCCGATCTCCGGGTCGTAGCGAAGTGCGATCGAGTAGTGGGTCGGGTTGGTGATGATCACGTCGGCGTCGGGAACATCGGCCAGCATGCGGCGTCGCGCCATTTCGCGCTGTCGTCGGCGCTGCTGCGCCTTCAGCTCGGGAGCAATGTCCTGCTGCCGCATCTCCTGACGGACCTCGTACTTGGTCATCCGAATCTGCTTTTCAAAACGATGTCGCTGCCACAGATAGTCAGCACCGGCGATCAGCAGGTAGATCGCACCGATCTTGACGCCGAGTTCGACGGCCAGGCGCACTGCGAGCATCCCCGCAGCCGCGGGCGTAACGGCACCGAGCGCAAGCAGGTCTGCCCGGTGCGACATCAGCAGCAGCAGCGCCG
>CAYNNW010000130.1:0-6389 GCA_964398435.1 uncultured Gaiellales bacterium
CGGGGATGGGGCGTCCCAGATGTCCTGCTTGGCGGGCACCACGCCGAGATTCGCTCGTGGCGGGACGAACAGTCGCGCAAGCGTGCACACGACATTATCGGCGAATGATGCTGCACGATTGTTCGTGAACAGGTACGATTCGCGGTCGTGCGCGGGACGCGTTGTCCCCCGGGGTCTGCCTACGGCACCCCCCGCCCCCAGATATCACGGAGTGACGCCATGGGAATGGAACTGATTCACGAGCTCGAGCGCCAGCAGCTGCGCGAAGTACCGCGCTTCAAGGCGGGCGATACGGTGCGCGTGCACTTCCGGGTCATCGAGGGCAGCCGCGAGCGAATTCAGGTGTTCGAGGGAACGGTCATCGGCCGCTCGGGCGGTGGATTGCACGAGACGTTCACGGTGCGCAAGCAGTCGTTCGGCGTGGGCGTTGAGCGTACGTTCCCACTCCACTCGCCGAAGATCGACAAGATCGACGTCGCAATGATCGGTGACGTTCGCCGGGCCAAGCTGTACTACCTGCGCTCGAAGCTTGGGAAGCAGGCTCGAGTGCGCGAGAAGCACCAGTAGTCGAACCGGGTCGTCTGACTCGCTGTGTCTGACGAGGATTCCACTCCTAGCGGGACGCTTCCGCGAAGAATCGCATTCGTACTTTGCGCCGTTGCGCTGGTCAACGTTGGCCTGTTTTTAGCTCAATACCGCACGTGGACAATCGTGCGTGTGGCTTCGAGGTCGATGCATCCAGCGTTGCATTCTGGCGATCGTCTTGCGGTTGACCGGACGTTTGCTGCCAACGACATCAAGCGTGGCGACATCGTTGTGGCCCGCGTATGGAAACCGGGCCGTGACCCTTCGGGTGCTTCGGCAGGGCGCTTTGCCCGGAGTCGGTTCCCGCGGGCCGGTGCGCGAGGAACGCAGCTGATCGTCAAGCGGGTGATCGCGCTTCCCGGCGAGACTGTCGAGGTTCGTGACCAATCGGTTGCGATCAATCACACGCGCCGGATTCGTGAGCCGTGGGCACGATGGGGCACGGACGACTCGACGGCCGGGCCGATCCAGCTTGACGAGGACGAGGTGTGGGTGATGGGCGATGTTCGCGATGCGAGTCGGGACAGTCGGGCCGTCGGGCCCGTTCCCGTGTCGGCGCTGGTCGGGCGCGGACGGCTTCGCATCTGGCCCCCAGGCAGGATCGGGCACCCATGACGAAGCAGCGGCCGGGCAAGATCCTGATGCGGAAGGACCGGGCTCGTGGCGTCCGCTTCATCGTTGGTGCGGATGAGGCCGGTCGCGGTTGCCTGGCAGGTCCACTTGTGGCAGCCGCGGTCCGTCTTGACCTCAAACGGCTCGCGGGACCGGATGGGGCGGTGCTCGCCGATCTGAACGACTCCAAGAAGCTGTCGCCCGAGGCGCGGGAGCGGCTCGCCAGAGTGGTTGTGGCCCGGGCGGAGGCCGTCGTTGTACGGTGTATTCCGGCGGCTGAGATTGATCGTGGTGGCGTCCACGCGGCAAACCTTCGTGCGCTGCGCGAGGCGGCCGAGGCTGCCCTACGCCGAGGGGACCTCGTGCTGGTGGACGGATTCGACCCCGGTGTGCGCGGTGCTCACAGCGAGGCAGTGATCAAGGGTGATGCCAACAGTGCAGCGATTGCTGCTGCATCGGTAATTGCGAAGGCTACGCGCGACCGGCTGCTACGGGGGATCGATCGCCGTCTGGATGGAAGATGGCAGTTCTCTGTTCACCATGGCTACGCGACGCCGGTTCATCATGAGATGATTCGTACGCATGGCGTAACGGTCCACCATCGTCGATCGTTTGCTTCCAGTGCGTACGACGGTATCGACTGGTCAAAAAGCGTTGGCGACGTGTTCGAACCTGTCAACCCGACCGTTCTGATCAAGAAAGACGAGCGCGACGTCGAACCGGTACCGGAACACGCCTCTGTGTAGCGGCCTGTTGGCTGCCAGCCACGCAACGGCTGCACGCCGACGTCGCCAGGGTGAGGCGGCAATCGACCGCATCGCTCGCTCAGCCAACTGACCGCGCCCTGCCTTGACTTCGACGAACGCAAGCGTGTCGCCACGCCTGACCACCAGGTCAATCTCGCCGTGCGCGGTGCGGGCGCGTGATGACAGGACACGCCACCCGGAGCCTGCGAGGAGCTCGGCCGCAGCCCGTTCGCCTGCGTGACCGTTCGCATCGGCCACCTGTCCGCGACGCTGTCGAATCCGTCGCAGAGATTCAGACGCGGGAACGTGTGCCGATGCGGGCGAATCCGGTGTCGGAGCGGCACGTGCAGGCACCTGCAGTCGTCGAATCCGGGGAGTGGAATGAGATTGGATGTCAGTCGGTCGCATCATGGCGACAATGATCTGGCGTCGCCCGTGACAGCCGTGTGACACGTGTGCCGTGTCTGGGCCGGAACGAATGTCACTTTATGACAGCTCACGACGTCATGAGAAGCGTCACGATTGTCACACTTTGGCGATCGGCTGAGACGTACCGTTCACGTCGATGTATGGGACCACACACTCCGCAGCAACATTCGGACCGCAGTCGGTTCCCGTGCACGTTGAAGCAACCGTGGAGCGCGGCCTTCCAAAGTTCACGCTTGTGGGGCTCCGTGAGGCGGACGCACGTGAATGCCGTGAACGGGTTCGGTGCGCACTGCGCTCGTTGGGGATCGATCTACCGTTGGCACGAGTGACGGTCAATCTGTCGCCATCGGACCTCCCCAAGGCCGGTGCTGGATTCGACCTTGCTGTTCTGCTGGCCGTGCTCGCCGCGGCCGGGGAGATCCCGCGCGAGCGGGTTGCGAACTGCGCGTCTCATGCCGAACTCGGGCTCGACGGCGCACTCCGACCGGTTCCCGGAATGTTGGCAGCTGTCAGCGGTTTCATCCGGCGTGGGCACGCAGAGGTACTGATTCCCCAGACCGGGCCGTCGCTTCCGCCTGCGATAGGCCACTGTCTGCGGCTCCCTGCCGTGGTGGATGTGGTGCGCAGAATGCACGGGCATGACACACAGCTGATCGGGGCCGGCCCAGGTCCGCATCCGGATGTACCGACGCACCAGGAAATGCCCAGCACGGTTGACCTGTCCGACGTTCGAGGCCAGGAGCATGCGGTCAGGGCGCTGGAAATCGCAGCTGCGGGTGAGCACGACCTGTTGTTCAGCGGACCGCCCGGGTGCGGCAAGACAATGCTTGCGCAGCGACTGATGACAGTGCTTCCGCCGCCATCGCCGGAAGAAGACCTCGAGATTGCGGTCATTCATGATGCTGCCGGCATCGATCGCATGCCGGGCGAACGCCCCTTCCGTTCTCCGTTCCATGGTGTGACGTCCCAGGGACTCATTGGCGGCGGCGCAACGCGTGTTGCGCTCGGCGAAATGACACTCGCCCATCGCGGCGTCCTGTTTCTCGACGAACTTCCAGAGTTTCGCCCGGCGGCGATCGAATCGCTGCGTGAGCCGATGGAGGCGGGGTACGTGTCGCTTCGGCGAGCTGGCTGGCAGGTGCGACTCCCTGCGCGTACACAGGTGGTTGGGGCAATGAACCTGTGCCGCTGCGGTCGCCATGGCGTCGACGACGGACCGATCTGCCGATGCAGCGAGCGGGAGCGGACCACCTATGCCAATCGCGTCAGCGGTGCAATCCGAAGTCGCTTTGACGTGACCGTCGCGCTGACACCCCCGCGCGGCTCGCTCCTTCAACTGGCGCGTGCGCCGTCGAGCGCAGCAGTTGCGCAGCGCGTGTGCGAGGCGCGGTCCAGGAGTCACCATCGGATGTCAACACGTGGAGACGTGCAGAATCGATCCTCAGGGCGAGAGGTGGCAACGTCCGCGGCCCGCGCAACGCTGTCGGGACCGGCCGCTGACCTTGTGGGACGTGCCACATTGTCCATGTCTCTCTCTGGTCGATCGCAGGACGCCCTGATTCGGGTGAGTCGAACGATTGCTGACCTCGACGGGAGTGACACGGTGGAGGTCGATCACATCGCCGAGGCGATCACATTCATCCCGCGAAGCGGCGATGATGAGTAGCGATCAGGATTCCTGCGCTGCAGAGCATCGGGCGGGATTCCTGCTTGCCCAGGTACAGCAGCAGCTGTGTGCCCCAATTGTCAGTCGACGCGCGCTTCGCGGCCGCCTGATGATCGACATCGTCGAGGAGATCAGGCGTGGGCGGCATGGATGTCAGCTGCAACACATCCTCGCGGACATTTCGTCACGACTGTGTCAGTCCGACATGTCGTGTGATGACTGGTGGATTGGGCGCGCTGACAATCGTCTTCCATCGGGTGTGCGGGAGCTCGCCGATCCACCGTTCGGGCTGCACACGCGCGGCGATATCGCGTGCCTGACACAGACACCGCGAGTTGCCATTGTCGGGTCGCGTCGCCCCCATCCGTCGTCGCTGGCGATCGCCGGGAACATCGCCAACGCCGTTGTACGGGGCGGCGGTGTGGTCATCAGCGGTCTGGCAATCGGTGTCGACGCTGCTGCGCACCGGGGAGCGCTCGCGGCACACGGGCGCACCATCGCAGTGATCGGTTCGGGAATCGAGCGACCATACCCGGCGTCACACCGGGATCTGGCAGCGACTATTACAGGGTCCGACGGGTTGCTGATCTCAGAGTGGGGTGGAGCCGTCTCGGCACGTCGCTGGATGTTTCCCATGCGGAACCGACTGATCGCTTCGATGGCAGACCTGGTCGTCGTCGTCCAGGCTGCGGAACGAAGTGGCTCGCTTCAGACAGCGCGCACGGCCCTCGATCTTGGAATTGCTGTGGCGGTTGTGCCGGGCGGCATCATGGATCCAGCATGGGCAGGGTCCACGGCCCTGTTGCGCGACGGAGCACCGGCGGTGGTTGATCCAATCAGTCTGGGGCGGTGTCTGGGAACGGATATCCCCGCAGCTCGAAGCTCTCACGAGTTCGAAGAGATCCTTGCCCTTCCACGAAGCGTCGACGACGTTGCGGCCTTCAGCCAGTAACCGGCCGCGACGGTGCGACGACGACTCGTCGAACTCGAATTGGCAGGCGGCGTGACACGCCTTCCGGACGGCCGATATCTCTGCCTGTGACTGGCTTGCACTCCCCCCGGAGTGACTGAACGGATGCGTGCCCCGGTCACTGGCTACAATGAGGCGTACGGCGCCGTCGTACGGCAGCTGTGTAGGATTCCTTCGACCCAGGGGCGTAGCTCAGTTGGTAGAGCATCGGTCTCCAAAACCGAGGGTCGCAGGTTCAAGTCCTGTCGCCCCTGCTGAGGACAGCGTGACGCGGCCACCCGTACATGGTGGCGCACGTTCGCGCGCCGTTCTGTTCACGCTGCTTACCGTACTGTTCCTTCTGTTTGCATTCGCCGCCGGTCGGGCACACCAGTACGTGGTCATGTTTGCGGCATTGGCACTCGCGGCATGGCTTGCTGATGGGGCGCGCAGAAGCGCAGCCCTGGGGAGGAGCAACCGGCGCGCATGAGTTCACCGATCGACGAGGGCGAGATTCGCAAGATTTGGCGCGAGTACCGTGACTCGGGCGATCAGGCGATGCGCGATCGATTGATCCTGACCTACTCGCCGCTGGTCAAGTACGTTGCCGGTCGACTGAGCATCGGTCTCCCCGGTCACGTCGACGAGGGAGACCTCGTCAGCTACGGCCTGCTCGGCCTGATCAACGCGATCGAGCGCTTCGAACCCGATCGCGACATCAAGTTCGAGACCTACGCGATTGCCCGGATCAAGGGGGCAATCATCGACGAACTCCGCTCCATGGACTGGGTACCGCGCAGCGTTCGCAGCCGGGCCCGGGAGATCGAGCGAGCAATCGCCGAACTGGAGAACAAGTTCCGACGGGCCCCAACCGACGAGGAGATCTGCGAAGCGCTCGACATCACGGTCGACGAGTTCAACGCCAATCTTGCCGCTATCCACCGTTCTTCGGTGGCCGCACTCGATGAGCTCTGGACCATCGCCTCGTCCGGCGGTGACACCGTTGCGCTGATCGATACGATCGAGGACCCGAATGCAGAGGATCCGTCGCGCGCACTTGCCAGCGAGGAAACCCGCGCCGCTCTGGCTGAGGCGATCCGTCGACTGCCCGAGCGTGAGCGGCTTGTTATTGCGCTGTACTACTACGAGGAACTGACCCTGCGTGAAATCGGTGAGATTCTTGGTGTCACCGAATCACGTGTTTCACAGCTGCACACCAAAGCTGTGCTGCGCCTCAAGGTGCGATTGAATTCCGCGCTCGACCGCGTGGCCTGATTCCTTCAGGTCGGGGCCAGTACCGCGGCCCCGCACGGCAGCCCGGCGGCTTGACGGTGTACCACTCGACAGGGCCGAAGTAGGATTCACCACCTGATGCCGCCCCGCCCACTCGTACAGTTTGGAA
>CAYNNW010000131.1:0-6374 GCA_964398435.1 uncultured Gaiellales bacterium
GATCGGGAAACTCCTCCTTGGCCTGCTTGATCTCTGCCAGGTTGACATCCAGCGGCCGGTCGCTGATCAGCTCGATGTTGTTGAGACCGACCAGCTTGCGACCGTAGACATCGTGGCCGCCATACCGCATGGCAGTATCGATGACTGGCGCGCCGACGGTCTTCCAGACGACTCCGCCCCAGCCCGCTTCAAATGCCAGCCGGACCTGTCGTAGCGAGTTTCCCGGAGGCCCGCTGGCGATCCAGAATGGATTGGGACTGTGGATGCCTGCGGTATCAGTACTGAGATCAGCCATTGCTGCGCTCCTTGGTCAACCATGCGTCGATTGTCGCGGCCACGTCACGCCCACTTGCCACCGCGTCGACAACGCTCAATTCCTTGCCGCTCATCACGGAGTCCCCGCCAGCGAAGATGCCATCGACGGACGTTCGACCCTCGCTGTCCACGACTGGCCTTCCGCCCTGGACGTGTACCCCAAACTGCTCAAACAATTGGGGCTCACGCTGCTGGCCGGTGGCACACATGACGTGGTCAGCTGGAACGATGAATGTGTCGTCTGTGATCGTGGGCGTTGGCCGACCGTCCGGGCCGGGAGCGCCCAATGTCACGCGGGCGCACTCAAGCCCTGTCACGCGCCCGTTGTCGTCGGTGACCACCCGAATCGGCTGGGTCAGCCAGCGGAATCGAACGCCATCTCGAAGACAGTGCTCGTACTCGCTGGGGTAGCCCGTCATCTCTGCCTCAGTACGGCGATAGACGCACGTTACGTTTTCAGCACCGAGCCGTGCTGCGATCGTGCATGCATCCATCGCCGTGTTGCCCGCTCCAATGACGACGACGTCATCGCCAACGGGGATTGACGTATGCGGCACGGTACGCACTCGCTCAATGAATTCAAGCGCGTCCTCGACTCCGTCGGCGTCTCCGCCCTGAATACCTACGTCTGTCACGCGAGCTCCCGCACCCGTTGCAAGGAACACAGCATCAAAATCCCCCCGCAACGTGTCGATGCTGACGTCGACGCCAACTGCAACGCCGGTCACCGCGTCCACACCCAATGCAAGGACCTGCTCCGCTTCCCACTCGGCAATCGCCGACGGTTCCCGTAGCGGAATGATCCCGTAGGTTGCCAGACCACCAAGGCGCGGCTGTCGCTCGAAAATCGTAACTCCGTGACCGGCCTGTCGCAGCCGCGCTGCAGCGGCAAGCCCTGCGGGGCCGCCACCGATGACCGCCACGCGCTTCCCGGTATCGGGACCTGCGGCATATGGAATCGGTCGATCCTGTTCAACGAGCAGGTCCGTCGCAAATCGCTGCAGCTCGCCGATCTTGATCGGCCCCTCGTGTGGCTCGAGCACGCAGGCACCCTCACACAGTTCCTCGGTCGCACAGACCCGGGCGCAGGTTGCCCCCAGCACGTTGGCTTCGAGGATGCGGGTGGCCGCTCCGATTCGATCACCGGTGGCTATGCGGTTAATGAACCCCGGAATGTCAATCGAAGTCGGGCATGCCTGCATGCACGGTGCGTCGTAGCAGTACAGGCAGAGGGACGACTCGATTCGAGCTTCCTGTTCGCTGAGCCGCGACAGTCGCTCACCGAGAGCTGCCTCGAGATCCGCCTCAGATCGACGGTGCGTGGTACGTGGTGACATCAGATCCTCCGAACGTCAGGACATCTGTGGAAAGCCGAGATCTACGCCGCGCATCCGCGGGTCGGGCCAGCGACCGGTTACCGCCTTCAACCTGGTGAAGAATCTGATGCCCTCGACGCCATGCATGTGTGTGTCGCCAAACAGCGACGCTTTCCAGCCACCGAACGAGAAGTACGCCATCGGCACCGGAATCGGGACGTTGATCCCCACCATTCCAACCTCAACTTCGTGCTGGAACTTACGGGCCACTCCGCCGTCGTTGGTGAACAGGGCAACGCCGTTCGCGTACTGCGAGCCGTTGACCAGTGCCAACGCCTCGTCGTACGTATCTACTCGCACGATCGACAGTACCGGTCCGAAGATCTCATCGTCATAGATCGACATTCCCGGCCTGACGTGGTCGAACAGTGTTGGGCCAACGAAGTACCCGCCGCTGCACCCTGGAACGCTCAGTCCGCGTCCATCGACCACGAGCTCAGCACCCGCCGCAACGCCTGCATCGACATATCCGGCAACGCGGTCCCGCGCCTCGGCCGTCACGAGCGGCCCCATCTCACTCTTCGGGTCATCACCGGCCCCCGTGGTCAGGGTGCGCATGCGCTCAACTATTCGCTGTTTGAGATCGTCTGCGCAGTCGCCGACGGTGACAAGCACACTGACGGCCATGCAGCGCTGTCCAGCCGACCCGAAGCCAGCGTTGACTGCCGAGTCTGCCGCGAGATCCAGGTCGGCATCGGGAAGCACCACCATGTGGTTCTTGGCTCCACCGAGGGCCTGTACGCGCTTTCCGGTCTTCGTCGCGGTCTCGTACACATGCCGTGCAACTGGTGTCGACGACACGCTGCTGACCGCTGCCACATCGGGGTGTTCGAGCAGGCTGTTCACGGCCACGGCATCGCCATGAACCACATTGAAGACACCATCGGGCAGCCCCGCCTCGCGCAGAAGCTCGGCCATGAAGTTTGCGGCTGACGGGTCCTTCTCACTTGGCTTGAGCACCACCGTGTTTCCGCAGGCAATGGCAATGGGGAACATCCACATTGGAACCATCGCAGGGAAGTTGAACGGCGTAATACATGCGATCACGCCAACGGGCTGTCGCAGGGACCATGCGTCCACAGCAGTCGACACCGACTCGGCAAACTCTCCCTTGAGCAGGTGAGGAATACCGCAGGCAAACTCGATGACCTCGATGCCGCGCGCCACCTCACCCGCGGCGTCGGCTGCAACCTTGCCGTGCTCACGCGTGACGATTGCCGCAAGCTCATCGCGACGCGCCTGCATCAGCTCGCGGAACGAGAACAGAATGCGGGCCCGCTGCGCCAGCGAGACATCCCGCCAGCTGACGAACGCCTCGCGCGCTGCCGCAACCGCGCGGTCAACCGTTGCCGCATCAGCCATGGGCACTCGCGCAACGACTTCGCCGCGTGCGGGATCGTGCACGTCCAGCACTCGCTCGGCAGCCGCTGAATCCCGTGCCCCGCCAATCCAGTGGCTGACAAGCGATACGTCACCGGTGTTGACGGTCTCACCCGTGTTGGTGGATGTGGTTGTCATGGTCATGCCTTCATTCCTTCTGCAACGCGGATTTCAATTCCGTGACGGTCCCGCTGCACCTCGAGCAGGCTGTCATTCAGGATTGCAAGCCCCGTATCGGCTTCCTCGCGAGTCAGGGTCATTGGAGGCGCAAATCGCAAGACGTTACCGTGCAGTCCCCCCTTGCCGACCAGCAGCCCGCGCTCGCGACAGGCTTCCATCACCGTGGCGGCCGACTGCGCGTCGGGCTCGTCGCTCCCCGGGACGACAAGCTCCAGGGCAAACATCAGGCCCTTGCCGCGCACTTCGCCAACCATTGGCAGGCTGCCCTCGGCGACGCGCTCCCGCAGTGAGCCGATGATATGACCACCGACCACGCGGCAGTTGTCCTGCAGGTTGTTGGCCAGGATGTACTTGAGGTTCGCAACCGAACCAGCCATCGACAGTGGATTTCCACCGAACGTCGAGATCGAGCCCGCGTTGACGCAGTCCATGATCTCGGCCGATGCAACCACGCCACCAACAGCAAGGCCGTTCCCCAACCCCTTGGCGAAGGTCATGATGTCCGGCCGCATGTCATGGGCTTCAATCCCCCAGAAGTTGTCGCCAGTTCGCCCCCAACCCGTCTGAACCTCGTCGCTGATGAACAGGATGCCCTGCTCGGCAAGGACCTCGTACATTGCAGCGAAGAACCCGTCAGGTGGTGTGGCAAATCCACCAACTCCCTGAATGGGTTCGGCAATCATGCAGGCAATCTCCTGCGCTCCGCAGGTAGAAATCACGCTTCGAAGATCCTCGACACAGCGATCGATATACGCGGCGTCATCCAGGTCGCGCCAAGGCCCGCGGTAGCGATAGCCACCGTGCACATAGCTGACGTTGAACGGCGCGAGACTCGATGCGCGCCAGGCCCGATTGCCGGTGATGGCCATCGCGCCGAACGAGCGGCCGTGATAGCTATTGCGCAGCGCCAGCACCTGGTTCGACCGTCGCCAGTTGGTGGCGAGCATCAGGGCAGTTTCGTTGGCTTCGGTACCGCTGCTGCAGAAGAACACCTTGGCATTGTCGACCGGCGACAGCTCGGCGATCATCTCGGCAAGCTCGACCTGCTGCTCGATCAGATACAGCGTCGACGAGTGCATGATCTTCGCCGCCTGTGCCTGCACGGCGTCGACGACTTCCTGGACGCCGTAGCCGGTGCTCGTGGTCAGGATCCCGCCGAACCAGTCCAGGTATCGGTTTCCTGCTCCGTCCCAGACGTGCCGGCCCTCGCCACGCTCCAGCGTGATGGGCTTGTCGTAGTACAAGGCAATCCAGTCAGGCATGACTGAGCGGTGACGCTTGAGCAGCGCTGATTCGTCGATCATCGGTGCGGTTTCCTCCCCTGCGCGGACGATCGAGTCTATACCGAGATCGACTGAGTGACCCGCACGAGCCCACTCAGCGTAGGTGAGTGAGTGATCACACAGGCCCCGCGGGCAGTGCTACCTCGTGCACGATCGTCGCGTTGGCGATAGTGTCAGTCGCTGGGGAATCGGCCACGATGGCCGGTCGACACGGAACACGCAACCCGGGAGACGTGGGATGAAGACTGTGATCCAGGGCGGAATGATCGTCACCGCCGCAGACTCGTATGTCGCAGACGTGCTGATCGACGGTGATCGGATCGCAGCGATTGGCAGCAACCTGTCAGCCGAAGCAGACACGGTGATCGATGCCACAGGCAAGCTCGTTCTCCCCGGCGCAATCGACGTCCACACGCACCTGGACATGCCGTTTGGCGGAACGAACTCCCGAGACAACTTCCATACCGGTCACGTTGCGGCACTGCACGGCGGCACGACATGCCACCTTGACTTCGTCATCCAGCAGCAGGGTCAGTCGCTGCAGGAAGCGCTCGACACGTGGCGCGCCAAGGCCGACGGCCACGCGGTCATGGACTATGGCTTCCACATGATCATCACGGACGCACGTCCCGAGGTCATCGATGAGATGGAGTCGATGGTCCGGCAGGGCGTTACCAGTTTCAAGCTGTTCCTTGCCTATCCCGGCGTGCTGATGGTCGACGACGACACACTGCACGCAGTCATGGAAAAGGCCGCATCATGCGGTGCGCTTGTCATGATCCATGCTGAGAATGGCCAGGTCATCGATCGGCTGGTCCAACGAGCACTCGCAGAAGGCAATACCGACCCGGGCTGGCACTACCGAACGCGCCCGAGCATCCTCGAGGGCGAGTCAACGGCCCGCGCGATTGCGCTTGCCACGCTTGCGGGCGCACCACTGTATGTCGTGCACGTGACCTGCTCCGAGGCCGTCGAAGCGATTGCCGCAGCCCGCGAGCGCGGCGAGCGCGTCTGGGGCGAAACGTGCTCCCAGTACTTCTATCTGACCCAGGACGACCTGGACCGCCCGAACTTCGTGGGAGCCAAGTACGTCTGCTCACCGCCGCTGCGAACCAAGCAGGACCAGGAACGGTTGTGGGAAGCCGTTCGACGCAACGAACTCGAGGTGGTCTCGACCGACCACTGCCCATTCGACTTCAACGGTCAGAAGGACCTCGGCAAGGGCGACTTCACCAAGATTCCAAATGGATTGCCCGGGATCGAGGAGCGAATGTCACTGCTGTCGCAGGGAGTATGGGACGGTCACCTCTCGCTCAATCGCATGGTCGAGGTGGCCTGCACCAACCCGGCAAAGCTGTTCTCGATGTACCCGCAGAAGGGCACAGTCGCGGTGGGCAGCGATGCCGACCTCGTCATCTGGGACTGCAACGAGACCACGACCTGGCGCAATGGCGAAACGCACTCCGCCGTGGACTACACCTGCTTCGATGGCATGACCACACACGGCGCACCAACACATGTGTTCAGTCGCGGCGAGCTGATGGTCGAGCACGGCGAGGCAACGTCCGCAATGACGGCAGGTCGCGGCAAGTTCGTGCATCGACGCACATTCGAGTTTGCGGCTCCGGGTGCCTACACCGTCCGGCCTGACCGGGATACCGCAGTAGCGGCCCACTGACATTCACGACACAACAGACGCCACCACGATCCAAGGAAAGCGACGCAGATGACTACCATCAAGGCAGCACTTATTCAGGCCAAGGCCAACATGCCGAAAGACGAGGCGATCGCCAAGCAGATCGGCATGCTGGAAGAGGCAGCAGCCCAGGGCGCACAGATC
>CAYNNW010000132.1:0-6372 GCA_964398435.1 uncultured Gaiellales bacterium
GACGTGCCGGCACCCGCGAGCGACGTTGAGATTGCCGCGTGCGTTGCGCAGGCCGTTGCAGACGGTCGCCAGGTGGTGGACATTCGCCGGTCGGGCGCGTCGCTTGAGGACCGCTACATGGCGTTGGTGCATGCATCGTGAACCCGCTGGCTGACATCGCAACAATCGCACACTATGCGTTGCTGGAATCGCTACGGCGCCGCACGCTGACAGTGCTCGGCACTCTCTCGACACTGCTCGTTGCGCTGTACGTGTGGGGGTTGTACGAACTTCGCGATGTCACAGACGGCCTTGATCGCCTGCGCAGCGCCGGGGTCGACCCGGAGGAGTTCATCGGGGCACAGATGGCAGGGATCGGGCTGTTCGGCGTCATGTTCACCGCCGCCGTACTGGCGGTGCTTCTGCTGGCTGGTGGCATACGAGGAGATGCAGAGCTGGGAATCCTGCAACCGATGGTGGCTCGACCAATTGGGCGAACGGAACTGCTGCTTGTACGACACCTCGTCGTTACGGCAGTGACAGCCCTGTATGCAACGGCTGGCTGGCTGGCCGTGGCGCTGTCGACGCACGCAGTTCTCGGCTGGAGTCCCAACCACTGGATCCTTCCGGCCGTCCTTGCCAGCCTTGCGGTTGCTGCGATTGCCGCAGCAACGACGAGCCTGTCAGTGATCCTGCCGGCCGCAACAAACAGCATTGCCAGCTTCCTCTACTTTGGGGGTGGGATTGCGGCCGGCATGGTGACGCTGATTCCCGGGACCTCTTCTGCTCGAATTGAGCGGGCAGTGCTGGTCGCCGCTCCGTTTGAGCGCACGTACAAAGCCGCTGTCGGCGCCATGACCCCACCGACGTCGGGCGGGGCAGGACCGCTCGCAGCAGCCGATTGGCAGTCCCTGGGGCCCTTCGCCGGAGGCATTCCACTGACCCCGGCGATCGTGGCATGGACTGCCTGCTTTACAGCCCTTGTGCTGACTGTCGGAGTCATCTCGTTCAACCGACGCGACGTCTAGATATTCGACAATTGACGGGTCCAGACGTTGGTTTGTCGCTGAAACGCCCCCATCCCAGGCTGCGATATATCGATGGACGTGGGATCGGGGGAATCATGCAGTTGACTGGACTACAGCGCACACTCATGGGGTTTGCGGCTGGTGGTGTTGCGGCGGGGATGCTCGCCAACGAGCTGTATGAGCGCCAGCAGACGACACTCCTCGATACACCGGTCGACGTGCTCGCAGCAGGTACTGGATTGGGCACTGGAATCGTCGGCGCATTCTGCGCAATCAACATGCGCGACGCAATCCACACGAGTCCGATCGTCCTGGGCGTTGCGCGGATGGGAGCCGCGGGCTTCGGACTGCTTGCCGGCGTGGGCATAGCCAAGGGCATACACGCAGCAGTCGACTGAGCAGATGGTGTCATCCCGGCTCGTATGACTGGACCATGAAATCCCAACCGTCCTGATTCCGATAGTCGGGTGGGACGGAGGACGTATGTGGATTGGGACGACTGGCGCGCGCATGGTCGCGGACAGAAAGATCGGGCTGCTTGCTGCGGCTGCTGCAGTGACGGTTGCGGTCGGGGCAGGTGTTGCACTCAGCAACCATCACGACGAAGCTCCGAGCGGCGCTGCCAACCTGGGAACACGACCGAGCGGCCAGGGCGGGCAGGCAGCGGTCGATGCATCGACGGGCGCAACGATGCCCACCCCCGACGCCACATTCCCGGCGACGACTACGCCGCAGGTTCCGATAACAATCACACCGCTGCCACCGCCGCCTCCAGCGGCAACTGACCGACTGCCCCATGCTGGAGTTGCTCCCGGCGCGCCCACCACGTCTTCGACGGGCGCCGGCGCCGGCGCAATCTCGGCCGAGTACGAACAGGCTGTATCCACCGTTGGAGTCGATGCCCACTCAGCTGCCCGACCCGATGAGTTCATCACAATGCACCGTAGTGACGGACCGGGATGGCTGGCCTCCGACGGAACACTGTCAACGAGGCTGCCGGACGGGCGGGTGCTGTGGTTGTACGGCGACACGATCATCGGCAATGCAGCCAACGGCCGGATCACGCACAGCGATGGATTCATGCGAAATTCGATGGTGGTCCAGGACGGAACCGAGCGCACCACGCTGATCAAACGCGATGCAACCGGTGCTGCCGTTGGATCGATACTTCCCAGAATTCCGGGCGAGTGGTACTGGCCAGGACAGCCGTTCATCGAGGGAGACGCGGTCAAGTTTCTCGTCGGCCGGGTTCACATGACCGAGGAGGGCGCACCCGGATGGAACTTCGCCGGCAGCGGCGCTGATCTGGTGACACTCGATGCGAACGACCTCTCGCTGCGAAGCATCGAACCCTTCACCAACGACACAAAGGTGACCTGGGGTGGAGACATCCTGCAGGACGGCGACTGGACCTATATGACCGGCACCTACGACGACGAGGAGTGGAGCCCCGCCCTGGTTGTGGCACGTGCTCCCGCAGGGCAATTCGGCCCCTCGACGATGGAATACTGGAATGGCGAGAGCTGGACCCATGATCCGGCCAGCGTCAAGCCAATCACGCACGCGTCGGATGTGACGATGCTGCGCACCGACAACGGCTTCGCCCTCGTAACGCAGGGCTTTCCGTTTGGACGCCAGATACTTGTGCAGAATGCACCGCGCCCCGAGGGACCGTGGAGCGAACCGCGGCAGGTGGGCGAGATCCCGCCGCTGCCGGAGCACTCGATCACGTACGGCGGCAAGACTCACCCCGAATACAGCGACGGGGATCAGCTGCTGTTCTCGTACAACATCAATCGCGACGACGGAACAATCTCACCGGAGCTGGGCGCGTACCGGCCAAGCTTCATTTCGATTCCACGTGACAAGCTCAACGCTCCGTAACCCGTCCGGGCCTGCTACAGCGGAGTGCTTGGCCGTCGTCGAACGCGGGCAGAGAGCACAACATGGATTCAATTCGCACCGATAGTGCTGCCCATGTGGCGCTCAGGCAGCGCTGGAAGGGGCAACGCGGCAGACTCGAAGTGCGGTATCTGACAGCCACGGACGTCGATGGAACCGGCTGGTGGTGGCATGCCGAACGAATGGTCCCGATTGACCCTGCAGCCGATATTCAGGAACACGGCTGGCTGGCCAGATACCCTGCGGTCCACATCGGCGGCCAGCCCGAGCTGGTGCGTTTTGCGGCAACCGCGGCCGACCTTGATCAGGAGACTGGCATTCTCGCTGGTCAGAGTGACGGCTGGAGCTGGGAGCTGACGATTGAAGACGCCGCGCTTGACGCGACACGCAGCCCGATGTTCACCTTTCCGCGCTGGCTGTGGGATCGCGAGCTCCTGCCGGGCGCCCAGGTCGTTGATCGTCCCCGCCTTGGCGTTCAAGGGGCGGTCACATCGCCAGACGGGATCACGTGCGACGTGCATGCGGCCGGCGCCCGCGCCCACATCTATTCTCACGGAAGCGCACCATTGTGGAGCTGGCTGCACGCCGAACTCGACCCGGAATGCCTCCTGGAAGTCGTCAGCGCATCACCGCACCTGCCCGGGCCGATTCACGTGCCGCCGCGAACGTTTGCCGTTCTGCGAATGGCCGGCCGCGATTTTCCACGCAACACCCTGGGTGGCGCGATGATGTCCCGAGCCACCCTCGCGCTTCCACAGTGGTACTGCAGCGTGGCGGTTGGCGATGGACTGCGGATCGAGATCGAGGTACACCAACCGTTTGAACGCAGCCTGCAACTTGCCTATCCAAATCCTGACGGAGCGGGGCGGTGGTGCACGAACAGCTGCACTGCGGACTGCCTGGTACAACTGCACCGGCGCAGGGCAGGTCGCTGGCACGTTGAACGGACATGGGAGCTTGATGGCATTGCCCACAGCGAGGTCGGCGGCGCAACGGCATTCGCGGCACTCCCTGTGTGCGAGTTCGCACCTGCATCCACACGCGATGACGCCGCCCTTCGCGAGGCGGTTGCACAGTGATTCCCGGCGACAGCTTTCTGATCGATCCGCCGTGGCTGTTTCTGATCGGCATGCTGGTTGCCTGGACCGGTCGGCACCGCGACACCGACCGGTACCGAACAACGGCCCGCCTTGTATGCGGCGCGGTCATTGCCTGCTTCTGGATTACGTCGATCAGTCTGTATTTCAATGCCCCATGGTCTGCCTGGATCGCAGAGATGTGCGGCGCAGAAAACGGACGCGATTGGATGCTCAACTCAGGTGTGTTCTCATTCAACTATCACGATCCTGGAGTCGCGACGCACGCGATCGCCGCGGCAATCTTTGTTACATATCCCGTGTGGATCTACCTGGGCTGGAAGTTGGGGCGGCGACGCTGGTCACCCGTCGGCGATGATCGACCGGGCAATTGACGTGGACAGCGCCATGATTGTGGCCTGCGGATTCACTTCGGGGCTTGTTGGCAGCACCGACGCA
The DNA here is from genome assembly GCA_964398435.1 of uncultured Gaiellales bacterium. Classification (GTDB taxonomy): domain Bacteria; phylum Actinomycetota; class Thermoleophilia; order Gaiellales; family SKUG01; genus CAYNNW01. The sequence continues at coordinate 4,445 of CAYNNW010000132.1, forward strand.
TCCGCAATCCAGACGCCATCGTACCCACGGAGCGCCCCGCGCTCGTCGACCGGCGAGCTTCGATCATCGCGCCCCATCCGCACAGTCCCCGACGGGTGAAAAGCCGTAATATTGAGGTGCGACGTGTGCGTGCGCGACAGAAGCTGTCGAAGCTGTGACATCGATGTAATTGGTGCATCCAACCCAACGATGCTGGGAAGCACTGATGTCGCGCCCGCGGCAAAGGCAATCTCGGCCTGCAGTTCCAGCGACCGGCGAAGACGGATTGCCCCGGTGTCATCCAGACGGTAGGTCACCGTCGGCGTCTTCAGGCCGCGCACTCTGCCGGTGGTCGAGTCGGCGACCATTGCACCGAGTGCAAGCAACTCACCGTCGCGATTCAGCGCTTCGACCAGCCGGGCACCATCGCCAGGAATTGCATGGGTACTCAGACCGACCGGCGTCTTTGTGGCCTCGATCAGGATGCCCTCGCTGCCGTGGAATGAGTCGACGACCACGCTCTGCATAACCTCTGGTGCATCAGGGTCAATACGAAGCTCGGCCGGGAGATGCGCCGCCAATGTTGCTGTTGGATGCACCGACAGGTTGTGACCAACACTGGGGTGGTCTGCCATCGAACTGCGACGCAGCAGCAGAGGTGTCTGCAACGCACCTGCCGCGAGTACGACTCGATCGGCCAGCACGTCAATTGATCGCAATTCACCGGATTCCGCGTCGCGGAAGACCCCAGCCACGGACCAGCCCCGCGCGTCAGCGCCGGACATTGCCGACCGAGGAGTCAGGCGCTCCACTCGAACCCCACTCAGAATTCGGGCGCCACCCTCGCACGCGTCGGCAAGGAGCGACTGCGCAGTCGACCACTTGGCGCCGGTCGGACAACCCAACGCACAGACGGTTGAACCCTGACACTGCTGGGCGTTTCTGTGGATCACGTCCGCGTTCCATCCAAGCGATCGCGCAGCCGATGCCACGAGCGCAGAGTTGGCACCCAGCGCCGATTCGCGCGGCCGGGAAACTCCCAGGCGCGCCTCCAGCTCCCCCATCACCCCACGCCACACGTTCTGCTCCGCAGCACCCAGCTCATCGGTGGTTGCCCATGCGTCAACAACCCGATCGGGTGGGCGCAGCCAGGTTGCGGAGTTGATCACGGTCGTTCCACCAACCGCGCGTCCCGTTGGAATCAGGACCGGCGGAATTCCCAATGCGAATGTTGAGCCGGCATCGCGATAGAGCCTGACCAGTCGCTCGACCGGTCGTGCCTGCCGCAACCATTCGGTTGGGGCGTGTTTGCCCTCCTCGACAATGATGGTGTTCATTCCGGCATGCGACAGAATACGCGCGACCGCGGCCCCTCCGGCACCCGAGCCGATGACTACTGCGTCACACACCACACGCGCTCCCGCGGAACCGGGGTCAATGAACTGCAGTGGCGGATCCGGGCTGACAACCTCCGCGGGCGCACCAACCCCACTGCGCGCCTCACTTGCTGCCAGGCCCGCAATCATCAGTATCAGGCGCTTTGCCCCCTCGACAGCATCAACGCCGCCCGGCAGTTGCCGCACACGCTGCACCGCTGCCGCTCGGTCGTTGGCGTGGAGTGAGAGCAACCGCTTTCCGTACCAGGCGCGGGATACACCGGTGAACGTGCGCGCGGCAGCATTGAGCGCGCGTCGCTGCGAAGCAGGAAGATGGCGGACGACGAGCCGGTAATCTGCGGCGATCATCCGCGGGTCTGGGCCACCATACTCAGGCGGGAGAAGCGCGGCGGAAATATCAGCGATTCGACTGGCTGCCGCATCGCGGATTGCCTGCCGGTACCCGAGGGCGCTCTCAAGCCCAAGGTCAGTCGACAGTGGGTGGTGTGGCGGCGGTGCCATGTGTGGCGCTTACCCGCCGGCACGCTCTCTCACCCACCCGAAGACAACGGC
>CAYNNW010000133.1:0-6327 GCA_964398435.1 uncultured Gaiellales bacterium
CTTCATCCGGGTACTGGTCAGACAATTTGAAGCCGCTGGTGTCGCTGGACTGTCGACTTTACTGGCGAGCCAAGATCCTTCGGACGCACGGATACCTGTTGTGGTCTGAGGCTGAGGTGCGAGCGCGGCTACAGCAGTGCCACCTGGCCAAATGGGATGGAACCGGTGACCCGTGCACAGGGCTGATCGGGGACACTCCGTATGTCGAAGCACTGGAGGGCAGGCTCAAGGAGCTTGGTGCACGCGAGTTCGACTATCTCGACGATCCCGGAGACACCCCAGTTCCGCCGCCGAACAACCCCAAGCCCGATGGACAGCAGGGAATCGTGTCGCCACAGCCCCTGTGCGAAAGCGGACACTGTGCAGGCTAAACGGGGTCCAACGTGTGCGTGGCGAGCGTGCACAGTGCCACGCGTTCTGACTGCATGTATCTCTATTCTGGTGGCAGGAATTCTTGTCTGCGCAAGCTCAGCCTCAGCGTCGCCTGTACAGACGTACCGAACCTCCGGTCAATCCCCAGTGCTCTGCACGTCGCCAATCCTGCAGGATGCATTTGTTCCCGGCTACGACTCGGGTATGTGTTCGGAGGACGAGTCTCTGCGCTCACTGTCTGGAGGTATCGAGTCCGAACTGACCCAGGCTGCCGTTGAGCAATGGACCGGGATCGTCTACGAGAGGTGGGCAGAGTCCGCTATGGGGAGTGGAGTGAGCGGACCGTCGTCAATCGGTGCTCGAATGGGGAGTATGGGGTCCGCCGTGGGGGGCGTGATGTTCATGTCGATGACCAATCCGGGAGCATATTCAGTGGATCGCTCAACCGGCGTGAGGGCCAAGCCATACCTTGGAACGCAGGTGGTGGAGGCCAGGGTCAAGCATGTCGAATGCAATCGTAATGACGTAATTACATACAGGGTGAAGTTCACGCAGTCGGATAATCTGCGACGAGTCCGAATCGAGAACATTTCCATAGCGGTCGACAACTCGGCAGGAGCCAACACGGTGTACATTGATGGTGTCGACATCCGGGGAATTCAGGATGCTGGCGAGGAAATCCCTAGGGAGTCGCTGGACGACAATAACCTGATGACCCATGAAGGGAACGAGCTTGCATCGTATTACCCGGGGAACATCTCGCGGCACCCCGTTGGAAGCGCGCGGACGTCGTATGACCTTCCATACACAGAGCATTGGGGCACGAATAACAATCAGCGACCGGAATTCACAATTGACGATCCAAGCAAAACACCGGCGATCTGGCTGAAGATCAATTCGTCGGCGGTGGCCTTCGACAGGTGCTTCGAAGCGAAGTATGACCAGTCCAAACAGACGACAAATTCTGCTACCGATCGCATATCCATTTCGTTTCTGCCGCCTGATCAAGCCGTTGAAGAGGTGGTAGAAGACGATCCCCTTCTTGAGATGGTGAACAATTCCTCCGAGGTGTCGCAGGGGTACTACAGTGGCGAAAATGGCGCTGCTTCCATGCACGATTTCATGGGTTGCATGAGTAGTGGGTTAAACGGAGTCAGCGGTTGGGGATCGCTGTTCACCCTCGCGTTCAGTGCCGGTGACGATGCGTTTGTTCCCCCCAATTACGAGGAATTCATCCATGCCCCTGACGCTTATACGTCGTGGACAAGCGAGGGCCAATACAACTATGAAGTAAAACAAGCAGGCACGATCAAGGAAAAGTGGTACAAGACAAGTTTCGGATCAGCTGAATTCACACCATCACTAGATACAGCTGTGTCACTGCGGTTCAGCCAATCCGATGACTCATATGATGGTGCGCTTCGTCGAATCGCAGTTTCTAATCAGATATACGATATTTTCGAGTCGTGCACCCAGAATTTCGATCAATGGACCGACAGTCAAAAGGTACTGCTCTCACAGCTGACTATGTTTTCGAAGTCGCTTATGGAAGAGTTCCAGACGTCATACAAGGTCGAGAACAACAAATTCTTTGACATGTTCAGTTCGCAGGATCCAGTGGCGGCGAGTGTCGCGCTGTCCGCAATGAACATGGAGGAGTTCACAGCCGTCGTATCCAAGTGTGGACTTCGCGTTGAATGGCAGGAGCTGTACTACCAGACGAACAGTTTGGGCGGAATAGTCCAAACCCGTGCCGGAGCTCCCGTGACCGATGTGCCCAATCTGATTTGTCGTGAGCAATATAAGGAGCTGGTGAGACAGGAGATCATCTACTACCGATCGCAACCCGAAATCTCGCCGACGGAATTTCGCGGATGGCTCAATCCTGTTCCGTGCCTTGAAGACACAGGGTTCCGCTCCTTCAAGGAGTGTGAGCGCCCCGAATATGTTGCACTGACGCCATCGAAGATATCTGATGACGTACTCGCACAGATGCGGCTGCAATGTTCGCGTTCGGCACATAGCAACCCCGATGACCCGGGTATGTTCTGGACCTACATTCCTGCAAGCGGACCGTATGGTGCGTGGTTGGATTCGGCTAATGCAAACAGCAGAGAGTGCAGGCTGTACTGGCGTGCCAAAATTCTGCGAACTCACGGATTCATGCTATGGACCGAGGCTGAAGTTCGTGCGCGCCTTCAGCAATGCCACCTGTCGAAGTGGGACGGCAGGGACGAGCCATGCAGTGGGCTCATAGGCAATACGCCATATGTGGAGGCACTTGAAGGTCGCCTCCGTGAGCTTGGAGCGAGAGAATTTCAGTACCTGGATGATCCAGATGATCGACCCGTTCCGCCGCCAACGAACCCTCGGCCAGACGGTCAGCAGGGCATAGTCTCGCCCCAACCGTTGTGTGAAGGAGGCCACTGTGCAGGATAGTGTAACCATGAGGCTATGGGTTATTCGGGCAGTCCCGGCAATCGTGTGTGCAGTGTTCGTGTTAGCGTTGGTGGCGTCGCCAGCGCAGGCGTCTTCTCAGCAGTCTGACGTGATCTGTGCTTCGCCACACGTACAGGACAAGCTCGGTGTCGATACGGGCACGTGCGGATCGAATGAGAAGTACATTGGATTGTCCCGATCAACCGTGAAGGCTCTTGATGCCTCCGCAGTCAATGCGATCCTTTCTACATACGTTGCTTCTGTCTACAAGTCATTCGGAATCGAATCGGGGCTAACAAACACGAATACCGTGGACGTGGGCGTGGCTCTCACGGCGTTCTTTCTTGGCGCATTGACAAACCCTGATGCAGCGGCTGCCGATCGTTCGACAAGCGTATTCGTCAGCCCGTATCCTGGAACACAGGTTGTTGAGGCACGAGTTCCGCATGTGGAGTGTGATAGGAGCGATACGATTACTTATCGGCTGGAGGTCACCCAGAGCCCAGATCTGACGAGCGCGCGCATCGACAGCCTGTCGGTAATTGTTGACAACTCGACCGGGATCGATGACATCTCAGTGAACTACTACGACATTCGTGGGATCAAAGACTCAAGTACGGCCGATCCAAGTGACACGGCCAAGATCGATGACAACAATCAGCTTACCCATGAGGGCAATGAGCTCGTGGTTGCGAATGGGGCGCGGCTGTCGTTTCACAAGAAGGGGCAGTCGAGTGTACAAAAGTTCACCTATAAAACGAGTGCCGGGTGGAATAGTAATCAACCGCTTGAGGTCTCAAACTCCGATATAGCCAAACCTCGTTCGATTCTCATCAAGACCAGCTCGACTCAGAATACCACTGCTACGACATGCGCATTGCCCGATGGGTCGCGTGCAGCCATAACGATTGGTGGGCTTGATCGCGTTACATTCCAGTTCGTAGCGCCAAACCAGGCTAAAGCCGCGCAGAATCAGGGGGCTGCAGCGAAGGTTGAAGATGACCCATTTCTTGACGCTGTCGGTGGCGGTACCGGAGTAAGCGGTAATCACTCATCGGGACAGTTGGGAACGAGCTCCGGTGGCGATTTCATCAGTTGTTTCGATTCAGGAATGTCTGGAATTGGTGGATGGGGATCGCTGTTTACCCTGGCATTTACAGCAGGTGAGGATGCGTTCGTGCCGGCCAATTACGCATCCTTTGCAAGTAGTCCTGATCTATATACGTCCTGGACGTCGAACGGAATGTACAACCTTGAGTGGTACAAAGCGGGGCAGCGTCAATTCCCGTCGATGTACAACACGACCTTTGGATCGGCGGCCTTTCAGCCCACTATCGACACGCGTGTGACATTGCGGTTTTCAGGTACTGATGACACAACAGACGGCGCGTTGAGGCGCGTTCAGATTTCGAACCAGATCTACGATGTCTTCGAATCGTGCTCTCAGAACTTCGAATTCTGGAGCGACAGCCAGAAGGTATTGATGTCTCAATTGACGATGTTCTCGGATCTCTTGTTCGACGAGCTCGAGAAGGACTACTCAATATCGACTAACAAGTTCTACAGAATGTTCAGCACCGGAACTCCGCAGGAGGCGAGCATCGCGGTTTCTGCGATGAGTCGCGAAGAATTTGCAACCGTGGTGTATTACTGCGGTTTGCAGCAATATTGGACTAGTCTATTCGCCACATCTGGCCCCTACATGCAAATTTCAATTCCAAATGTGCCGAACCTGGTTTGCAACCCGAATTATCATGACATCGTCAAGATGGAAATTGCGCGGTACCGGGCCGTTTCGTCGGGATCGACAAGGATCAACGGCCGCCAGGTGCAGGGCGAGTTGGATCCGGTCCCCTGCCTGTCAGCAGATCCCAACAAAATGCTCCGCGACTGTGAGCATCCGGACTACAAGGCCATGCAAACCGGATCGGACGTTACCGATGCTGAGTTGGCAACATTGCGGGCTGATTGCATTACATCGGGTCAGCCTGACCCTGATGATCTGAAGATATTTTACGTGCCTGCGGGCCAAACGTGGAATGACAATTTCGCAGGTGCCCGAAGTCTGGACTGTCGGGAATACTGGCGTGGCAAGATCCTTCGTACAAACGGATATCTCTTGTGGACAGAGGCAGAGGTCCGGGCGAAGCTACAACAGTGTCACCTGTCCAAGTGGGATGGATTCAACCGTGGTTGCACGGGACTGATTGGCAACCTGCCGTATGTTGAGGCGCTGGAGACGCGCCTCAAGGATTTGGGCGCACGTGAGTTCGATTACCTCGATGATCAGGCTGACAAGCCCATTCCGCCGCCAGCGCATACTCGCCCGTCAGGACATACGGCGCCGGTCACGCCGCAGCCGCTGTGCGAGGGAGGGGGCTGCGCGGGATGATGAGTCTCCTGCGCCCAATGTCTGCACGAAGTTGTGCCGCGGCCAGCTGTTTTCGAATGCCTGTTCGTGCGATGGGTGTTGTGATCGGTGTTGTCTACGTGATGCTGGCCTTCGCCTCAAAGGCTCAGTCGGAAGTGCGCCAGCCGTACTTGTTACCTGGACAGGCACCTGTACTGTGCGCAAGTCCGCATGTGGTCGACAAGATGGGAGTCAATACTGGAACCTGTGCTGCTGATGAAAATATTGAGGCACTGAGCCAGGGTGCGATGAGTGATTTGGACCAGCAGACGCTCGAGCACGTGTCGGGGTTGTGGACCGATAAGCTCATGGAGCGAATCGAGGCCTATGAGGCCTCTGTGATTCTGCCGCAGCCGCATGCGAATGAGGCAAACAAGCAGCTTCCTGCGATGGGCAAGGAGCGATTCGGTGCAATTGGTGGCGTCGTTCTGGGAATCATGCTCAACGCAATTATGAATCCTGATAGCTACGGCGCCGACCGGTCGACAAGCACGCTGGTCCTGCCGTATCCGGGTACACAGGTAGTGCAGGCCCGCGTCAAGCACGCCGAATGTGGGCGGCAGGATTACATTACGTACCGACTCGTTGTTACTCAGGATGATTCGCTACGACGGGCCACGATTGAGAGTCTCACCGTCGTTGATGACAATACCAAAGGGACCGATAATGTATCGGTCAACTACTACGATATTCGGTCGGTTGACGATAACGGTGAGTATGTCGATTCGGCAACGGTCGATGACAATAACATGGCGACTCACGAGGGCAATGAGCTGATTTCGGTCAGTAGCGCGCGGCAGTCGTTTCATCCCAAGGGACAGAAATCGGCTCAGTCATTCACATATGGCGTTCACGGAGGTTGGAACGCCGACAAGCCATTTGAGGTCAATCAGGAGGATGTGACGAAGTCGAAGGCAATACTGGTCAAGGTGAGCAGTACAGTCGATGCCAAAGACGGCTTTTGTCGACTTCCAGATGGTAGCCGTGCAGCTACTACGATTGGGGGTGTGGATCGGGTGGCGTTTGTGTTTCTTCCGGCCGATCAGGCGGATGAGGTACAACCGGATGTCGTGGAAGACGATCCGTTGATGGACATGGTGTATGAG
>CAYNNW010000134.1:0-6324 GCA_964398435.1 uncultured Gaiellales bacterium
GTAACTCGCCCTATTGCGCAGGCACTGCACAGTATGGGAATCAATACCCTCGACGAGTTGGTGGACGCATTGAACGTCGATACGCTCGCCGACCTGCAACTCCCCATTGGCGACGATCAGCTGCGGCGAATTGGACCGGGAACTGCCACACGAATCTTTCGACATGCGCAGGCCCTGCGAACCCAATCCCATGTCATATTCGCAGAGCCGGCTCTTCCTGCTGCGCGGACGTGGATCATGCTCGACGTTGAGAACGTGCCCTCGGATGGCACCCAGCCGGAGCAGGTGTTCCTGTGGGGCCTGCAGTCATTTGGCGCCGTTCGATCGGCGTTCGTACCGGTGCAGCACGACCTGGACGACCGGGACACCGATCGCGATACGTGGATGCGATTCCTTGCCGCGGCACGCGCGATGCTTGAAGCCGCAGGCGAAGAGGCTCCATTCGTGCACTGGTCGAGTCACGAAGTGGGAATGATCAACCGCTACGTTCACCGATACGGCGACGACGAGCATGGGACGGCTGCCCGCATTGCCGGGTGCCTGCTCGATTTGCTGACCGTAGTGCAGTCGTGTGCGGCGCTCCCGGTCCCCAGCTACTCGCTGAAGGTGGTCGAGCAGTTCGTCGGCTTTACCAGACAGGTCGAGGGTGGCGGCAACTGGGCGATTGCCAGGTATCTGGCCGCCCGCGACGTCGAGGATCGTAGCGAGCGTGATGCGATCCTTGCAGCCGTCGCCGCCTACAACGAGGAAGACCTGCTGGCAACGTGGGCCGTTCTCGAGTGGTTGCTGCGCGAATCAGGTGAGCAAACGGCGCCCGCCGGGTAGCACTGATCCGCTACGTATCACCTGTACACAAGGAGACCACTGTGCAGTCCACCATCAGCGGCGCAATCGCTCCCGCACTGTCCATCGCGCTCAATGCCGGCGAGGAAATCAATGCGCAGGCCGGTGCGCTCATGTACATGACGGGCGGCGTCACGCTCAGCACCGAGATGAAGGGCGGCCTGATGGGCGGCCTGAAGCGAATGGTGTCTGGCGAAAGCGCATTCCTGACCAAGTTTGCCGCCGAAGGGCAGGGCGGAACCGTTGGCCTTGCGCCAAGCCACCCGGGATCGATCCAGGAGATCCAGATCACCGGCGGTCGAACGATCCTTGCCGAGCGGGGCGCGTACCTGTGCTCAAGCACCACCGTTGAGACCGAGGTCGCATTCCAGAAGAAGCTCGGCGCCGGTTTCCTGGGCGGCGAAGGATTCGTGCTTCAGCGACTGCATGGTGAGGGTACGGCGTGGATTCATGCGGGCGGGGACTTCGTCTCATTTGAGCTCGCCGAAGGACAGGAGATCCGTGTGGACACCGGCTGCGTCGTCTGGTTCGACGAGTCGGTCAGCTACGACATCGAGAAGGCAGGCGGCTTCAAGACGATGCTGTTCGGCGGTGAGGGCCTGTTCCTTGCGAAGCTGCGAGGACCAGGGCACGTCGCACTTCAGAGCATGCCGTTTGGCAAGCTGGCGTCGTCGATCGCGGCCGCGGCATTCACACCAGGGCAGGAAGAGGGAAGCGGACTGATGGGTGGCCTGCTGGGCTGATCACCGCACCACCAGCACTGTGTATGCGCGGGGCGATTCCACCAGTAGTGGGGTCGCCCCGTCCGTCTTCCGGAGCGTGCCGGCCATCTAGCCGATCGATGCGGGTTCATCAGACTGGAAGTCCGAAGAACCGCTCTGCAGGTCCTTCTCGTCCATCCCGCAGGCCATCCCACTTACGGATGTGCAGTTGTCGTCCACACCCTTCTTGGCCTCGGCACCCATCCACCCAGCAAGCATGCCACCAGCCAGAACCTTGAGCACGATCAGCCCCATGAACGCCCAGAAGACAAACCAACGAAACCCGACACCGTTCGACATACTGCAATAGATATCGGCACAATGCATGCAACGCATGAGTGAAGAAGGGCTGAAGCCATGCCTCGCGACGTACTGCTGTTTCTCCACCTGACTGCAATGAGTTTGTGGTTCGGAGGCCAGATATTCCTGCTGGTGGTTGGTGTGCCAGCACTGCGGCCGCTCGACGAGGCAACACGCGCAATGGCTTTCAAGCGACTCGGTCGAGGATTTCTGGCGGCATCCGCGATCACGTTTGTCGTGCTCATCGCAACTGGCCTGCCGCTTGCCAGCCAGCGAGGGCTTCTGGACCATCCCACCAATGCCTTCAACGCGAAGATGATGTTGATCGGTGCAACCTTCGTGCTCACCGGCGTTCACACTGTTGCGGGGGCTCGGCAGCTGATTCGCCTGTCCAGGATGGCGACAATGATGACGTTTCTGACGACATGTGGAATTGTCTGGTATGCCGTACACATATAGCGGGCGGAAAACTGCGGAAAGCCACTGATGCCGGCACTGCAGCCAGAAGTACAATTTCATGCCATGCACGCTTGGCGAACTTTCACTCAACGCAGGTACCGCGGACCAATCGACTCCGGTGCAACTCATGCGACGGCAATCGCAACAACTGCTGCAGCCCTACTGCTTGTCGCGCTGCTGTCGCTGGTGCTGCTCGCCGCCGGACGTACGACCTCAACGGTTCGCGCCGAGCCCGTGCCCCGGGCGAGCAGACCACTACTCCGAGTGAGCCCCCGACAGTTCTCTGCAGGCGCCACGGTTGTGTTGCGCGGCCGACGATTTCGGCCACGACGTCGAGTGACGTTCTATATCGGACCGCCGGCCAGTGAGGGCGAAGCGTTTCTGACGACACGCGCGGGACGACGTGGCCGATTTGCGCGGAGTTGGCAGACCCCCACAACGCTCTCCCCAGGCACGTGGGTGATCGTTGCCTGCCAGCGCCAGTGCAGGGTCAGAGCCCAACGATCCATCACCGTGCAGTAGTGCGTGTCAGCTGGATGGATTCCAGGTAACGATCACAAGCTCCGCAGGACGAACCGCGTACCAGTTGTCACGACCGGTTGCATCCACCTGAGCCGGGTAGACGTATCGCCAGCCAGGGCTTCCCGGCCGGAGATAGACCCGCCCCTCCATGACCGTTGATTTCTCCCAACGCCGCACCGATGAGCGCCACAGCCACGCATCGACCGAGCGCATTCCCATGCAGTAGCCAATGCCCGGATCGTGAATAACGCCCGCATCTTGTGGCAGAACCGGCGCACATGCCGGGGTGATCATTCCGCCCCAGCCACGATAGTTCGGGTAGTCCTCTGCCCGATACACACAGGCCGTTCCGGCACGTTGATACACGGGGTGCTTGACGTAGGTAACGCACGAAACGGCCTTGGGACCATGATGCGCCTGCGCCGGACTACCCACTGCGGCGAGCATTGCCAGACAGCCGAATGCTGCAATAACTGTGTACCAAGCACATCGCATGAACGTGCGAAATCGTGCAATTGGAGATGAATTCAGAGATATGCCCATGCGTGCTCCCATCCAGCTGCGCACCCTGCCCGCACATTCAGCCTGTGCGCAATCGGCTTATCCGTCAACCGCCAGGCGACGAGACATGGTCTGGAACAGCGGGCAGTCGAAACCCGATAGGGCGGCGAGGGGTTCACTGTACTCATGGGGGGAATTACGATGAACGTGCGCCTGATGGGCCTGCTCGGAGGAGCTGTGCTTGGCGTCGGTGGCAGTCTTGCCGCCAATGCGCTGACCGACAACGACACTGCCGCTGCAATCAGCACCGGCGGAACCCTGCTGGGTATGGGCGGGATCGCAGCGGCAACGCTTGCGAAGGGCCCGGCAAATCCCATTGGCATTGCCGGTACGGCAGCGCTCGGCGTCGGCCTGGGCATGATCGGAGTCAACCTTCTGACCGGTACGTTCACCCAGCCAGGTCGAGAGACCGAGGGAGTTCGACGGGATTTCATTCACCCGTATGCCGGTGATCCGCGGCTTGACGTGCCCGGACCGATCATTGCGTACGACACGAACAAGCGGATCAAGCAGTTCCGGGAAAATCTGTCAGTTCCCGGCAACTGACAACCGCTACGGAGTACCACTGCCATTCGTAACGGACGCCTCGGCCGCATGCGCGGCAAACGAGGGCGCGCCGTACCGCTCATGAAATCCGTACAGCGCGGCGCCTGCGCCTGCGACGCCAGCTCCAGCTGCGATCTGAACGCGGCGCTTCATCGACATTCCGGTTCGAAGATCTGACGGCCCTGGAGACAGCCGGATGGCTCGCGCCCGCTCATGTAGGTCAGAAAGGTCACGAGCTAGCTTTTCGGTCAACGCCTCAACCTGGGCCGTGTGGTTTGCGCCGGGAACCGACGTCGGCTTGATTGGCCGGCCGAACATGATGACCGGCTTGGCGCGACGGTTGTGACCGACCTGCGTCCATCTCGGCTTCGTGCCGCTGGTCGCCACCGGCACGATCGGTACATTCTCGGCAATCGCCAATCGCGCAACGCCCGTCTTGGCCTCGCCAATGTGATCGCCATAGACGAAGCGCCCCTCGGGATACATTGCGACGCTCTCACCCTGGTGCAAGGCTCCTCGGGCAATCGAGATTGACTCCGCCGAATCACCAAACCGCACTGGAATTCCGCCCAGCTTGGTCAACACCGGACCGATTCCCGGCAGTGTCAGCAGCTTGTGATTCGCCATGAACCTGATCGTTCGAATGTCGGGAATTCCGTTGACCAGGAAGATCGCATCCGCATTTGAACCGTGCATCGGCGCGAAGATCACCGGTCCGGCGGGGATGTGCTCTGTACCGCGTACGACCTGTTCGACGCCGATCCAGTCGAATACCCTGCGCGCCATCGCCTGTGCAGGCTTGTGGTCGACTGACAGATACGGATGGCTCGCCGCCGCGCGTGCCACTTCCTGTGCGGGAATCGGATGCGTCGAATTGGCAATCGCTGCACCGCTGTACAGCCTCGTCTGTGGAATCCGGTCAATCCGCGCACGGAGGTGGCCCAGCCCCCGATGGAGGTCCTCGAGTGCCGGCAGATGCCCGGCCAAATCAAAGCCCGGCGCTCGCCACGGCATCAGCATCGATCGCGACCCGCGCGTTGCCTTGACCGCTCCTGACAGGGCATCAACCTGTCCAATCAGGTCGGACGCCCCAATCGTGGCCAACAGCATGTCTTCGCCGCCCGGAGCACGGCGCGCGACGTCGAGCGCAGACGCGCCACTGTGATCGGCCTTGGCAACGCTGGAGACTGCACCACTGAGCGTCAGATGCACTTCCTTGAGCTGCCGTCCGATGCTCCCGAGAGTATCCACGAGCCCATTTCGCGCATGGGCAGGCAGCCGCCCCGACTCGATCATCGGCATGACTCGCTCGACGGCATGCATCGATCGCGATAGATCAGGAATCACAAGTCCCAGTGAAGACATTCGTCCCGCCACTTCTGCAAATTCGGTCCCTACGCTTGTTGTCGGGATTTTGCAGGCACTCCGTTTCTGGCAACCGTCGCGGCGAAGCCCGTTTCGGGCTCAATCGACAGGGGAATCGTCAGGCAGATGGTTATCCAGCCTCCTGACAACGCGCGGATTCCAGGGCACCGGAGCATCACGCTCCCCGCCCCGGATCGCGCGGCGGCCAAACGCTATGCGGATGCCGCAATCGCCAGCATTGACTGGACACGTCCGGTCATCGTGTTGTGGATGGATGGAACGGGGCACACGGGTTCGCAGGACCAACTGTCAGTCGCTGTCAGGCAGGTGTACGGGGGCGCTGCCGCTTTTGTCGAGGTACCGTACGACGCAGCGTTTGACCTTCGCCCCAGCACGGCAACCGGCGCCGAAGCGCTGCGTCAGGTGCTGCAAGCCATCCAGATGCATGGTGGAGCTGCGCGCTACAAGGTCCTCGTTGCAGGTGAGAGCCAGGGCGCCTGGGCTGTTGGTGAGGCGCTCGCCGACTCGCAGATGCGGCAGATCGTGCATCGAGCACTACTGGTTGGCCACCCATCGCCAGCTGAGCATCACTGGCACGGGAATGATGACCCCAAAATTGCGGAGTTCAATCACCGCGAAGACCTTGTTGCAATGTCTTATGCGGGACCGCTTGCTGGCGCACTCGACGCGGCCGGAGCGATCTCACACAAGCGATTGCCCGGCCTGAGTGGTTTGGGGGCGATGCTCGGCGTTGCTGCCAACAATCCGCTCAGAGCGCTGCAGTGGATACACGCTTTTGCACGCGGGTGGCTGTACGGCTCAGGCGGCGATGCCGGTGCGCTTGCACACGACACGCACAACTACCGCGACCACGCAGCATTGATGCTGGAGTTCCTCTCAGTCGATACGCCGTGGGCTGCGGCAGCTCGCGCCGCAGCTGATCGTGAGCGGCGCACATATGGCCACC
>CAYNNW010000135.1:0-3548 GCA_964398435.1 uncultured Gaiellales bacterium
CACCGATATCACTGTCCACGACTCGCGGCCGCGAGCACAGCTGCGTCGGGCATTCCGAACGGTTCATGGAGCATGGCCCCGCCGCCAGCAGGACGAGATCTGGAACGAGATCGAGCCACTGCTCGCGACGGGCCGGTTCGACGACGCATACCTGCAGGGGATCGAAGCCGGCAGCGGAGCGCTCGTCTCGCGCGGACAGGGGTGGTACCTGGATCCCGAACTGCGCCAGCGAATTGAGGCCGCGATCCCAGAGGACGCCTGGCTGACATCAATGTCGCAGCTGTACCTGGATCTCGCACCGGGACCCGTGATCGGGATTACCGGGACCAATGGAAAGTCGACCACGACAGCGCTCGTCGACCATCTGCTCAGCGAGGGTGGCATCGATCACCGAACCGCCGGAAACGAGCGATCGACCGGCCAATTCCTGCACGAGCTGCCGGATATGCCGGCGGGTGTTCTCACCGTGCTGGAAATTTCGAATCGCCAGCTGATGCAGGTCACCTCGAGCGTCGACATCGCCGCGATCACAACCCTGACTCCGGACCATCTCGACGAACACGGTGGCTTTGACGGATACCGTGCAGTGAAGCAGCGCCTGTTCGAGATGCAGGATCCCAGTGGAATTGCGATCGGGGTCTGCGACGGCACCCCTGCGGACGTGTGCGCACAGTGCTCACCCGGAACACACATCAGCGTCGGCGCAGGGATCGAGCCGCCGAATGACCAGACGCCGCAGCACAGCGTCGTGTGGTCCGAGGATCGGCTGGTGGTTACGGGGCTTCCATCAGCAGCTGGCGGGGAGATCGATCACGCGGTCGTTGCCCACCGCAGCGATGTCACCGTCCCCGGAACACACAACCTCAACAACGCGGCACTGGCGGTAGCCGTGGCGCTCGTTTCCGGTGTGGATCCCGGTGACATTGCCACGTCGTTGCGATCCTTTGCCGGCAAGGCACTGCGTCTGCAGCCGATCGGAGCGATTGCTGGCGTTGACATCTGGTCAGACCTGAAAAGCACCACACCCGAGGCGACAATTGCAGCATTGGATGCGCTTCGGCCGCGCCGCGTGATGCTTATTGCGGGCGGGCACGACAAGGGCCTTGACTACGAGCCGCTGGCATCGGCGATCGTGAGCGACGCCACGACGGCCATTCTGGTGCCCGGTGACGCCAGCGATCTTCTGGAACAGGCGCTCGTTCGGGCGGGGCAGCCCCCGCTGCGGGTTGCGACACTTGATGACGCACTCGACCAGGCGCTCGCAACGGCCTCCGAAGGAGATGCAATTATTGTCTCGCCTGCAGCGGCTGGCTTCTGGTCGGATCAGCTGCAGGGCGGTGCAACGCTCGGATCGCGGATTCGGGCACGAGCAGAGTCAGCACAAGAGGAGAACGTTGCGACGTGAATGACACCGTGGTCGTCTGTCCCAGCTGTGGCGAGGACGTGGTCCTTGTCGACGGCGTGGAGCTGTCTGAAGTCATCGTGTGCGAATCATGTGACCGAGAGCTCGAAATCGTCTCGCTCGACCCGCCCGGGTTGGAGGAGTGGGAGGAAGAAGAGAAATAGCCTCCGTTCCCAATGGAATCTGGTCGCGATTCGATACGCGTTCGAATGACTCGGCTGACGCTGTCAGTCACATTCCCGGACAGCATCGACTGACACTTGGTGAAGGAGCAACACCGCTCGAGCCTCTTGAGGAAGACCCCGGGATTCTTCTCAAGCGGGAGGACCTGAATCCAACGGGATCGCACAAGGATCGGGCAGCCTGCGTCCAGGTCGCTGCGGCTGTCGCCCGCGGTGATCGCGCGGTCGTGGTCAGCTCCAGTGGGAACGCAGCAATTGCCACGTCCCGGTACGCGGCGTTGCACGGTGTCGATGCGTGGGTCTGCCTGCATCCGGATACGGATCCGTCCAAGATCGCCGCGATCGATGGGGCCACGACCCGCGTTGTGGTCACTCCCCGGGCGGTGAATTCGGCGCGCCGGCTGGCTCGGGAGCTGAAGACCGAGAATCTCCGCACCAGTACCAACGACGATGCGCTGCCCGGCTACGCAACCCTTGCCGCCGAACTCGCAGAGGTTCGGCCGCCGCTTGATGCTGTCGTTGTGTTCGCGACGAGCGGTGCGACCGCGCTCGCGTTGGCCACGGGGTTGGCTCCCCATGGAATTCCCGTGCACGTTGTTCAGGGTGAAGGAGCCAGCGGTATCGTCGGCCAAGAGGGGGCCCGCGGCGAGGCGGCTCGAATCGAATCCACCACGGCGACCGCGGCCGCTGGGCGGCTTGGCGTACGCAACAGCCCGCGGGCAGCAGCGGTCCGCGAGGCGATTGCAGATACAGGTGGGCGCGGTTGGGTCGTTACACCGGAACAGGTGCAATGTGGTGCGGACGTGTTACGCAGACACGGGATCGACCACCCGGGCGACGAGTCATCAGCAAACGTCTGGGTTGCTCAGCAGCTGCGGGGCCTCGGATTCCAGCGGGTTGCGTGCATCGTCAGCGGCGCGCCGGCTCGGGCTCGCGGTGAGCGGCGGGGAACGATTATTGCCGCAAATGAGCACGAGGCGTTGCGAGAGTTGCGCGCCGCCATGTCAGCTCCCGCCGAGATTCCACGAATCGGAATCATCTGCAGCTACGCCGGACTGGGCGTCGGCGTCGAGGACATTCTTCCCACCGTCGTAATCGCAGGAACGGGCGCAGCGCTGGTTGCTGACGTGCGTGCGGCTGGTCATCATGCGCACACGCTGGATGAGCAGCCTGCAGACCTGCCTGCGCCGGACGTTGCACTGTCCTCGGGGCGAGTGCTGGCGGCACAGCAGATGCAGGACGTACTGCGAGAGTCGAAGTGCAGCTACGTGATCCCGTTCAAGGCCGGCGAACGGGTTGAACGGGTTGCGCGCCACTCGGGGTTGACGGTGCTCGGCGCATCGCCGCGGCTTGTCCGCCAGCTTGAGAACAAATTGCAGCTGCCCGGCATCGGGGCCGCAGCCGGAGTGGAAGTCCCGCGGACGCTCTCGGTACCTGCCGGAATGGACCCGGCAGACAATCTGCGTCTGGCATCAGAGGCAGCAGAAGCCGGCGTCATTCCCGGCGTCCTGCAGCCTGCGGTGTCGTTCGCAGGAGCAGGAACCCGACCGGTGATGTCAGTGGCGCAGCTCGCATCGGAGCTCGACGGGGTGCGACCTGGCGCGGCGGGCAAGGTAGCTGAACTCGTGAACGGTGAGCCGCTGACAGTGTCCGGCGTTGTGCTCGACGACGACGTGCTGGTTGGAGCGGTTGCCCGCCAGCTGACCGGAGTTGCCTCGTTGACCGATGCCCCGATGGGCAGCTGTGGCAACGAGTGGTCACTCCCGATCGACACTGAAGTTGTTGATCAGTCACGCTCGGTCGCAGGGCTCGTCGGTCGCGAGATTGCACAGCGAGGATTCCGTGGGCTGTTCGGGATCGACCTGATTGCCACTCCGGACGGCAGGGTCGTACTCATCGAGATCAATCCGCGCTGGACTGCCAGCCTGTCGCTCGCGCTGCAACTTCAGCACCTCAACCCGGGG
>CAYNNW010000135.1:3558-6319 GCA_964398435.1 uncultured Gaiellales bacterium
CCCGGGGCCAACACTGCTGCATGGCCATCTGTCTGCATTTGGAATTGCATCCGCAGCGACAGCGGTGCTTCGCGCACGGTTCAGCCCCGAGCGGCCGGCGGCCGAACTGACGCAGGATCTCGTGCCAAGCCACGCGGCGTCGATTGTGATCTATCACCGGGGTGACGAGCCGCTCCTGCCATCGGCATTCAGCGCGGGTGTCTACGATCTCACCGCCAGCGAGCCATTCGCGGAACGGGTGTCTGCAGGCTGGCGACTGGACCAGATCGACCGGGAGCTGGTCGAATCAACGGTGATTGTCCTGCCGCAGTCACCGTTTCGACTGGTGCAGCCGGGTGCCGAACTGGCTCGATTGATTGTTCGTCGCCCCGTCGCAACGACGCCAGCGTGCGACTCTCTTGTGCCAGAACTGGATGCCGTCATCGCAGCGCTCAGACAACGCCTGTCGCGCACCGCTGCCCCCCACGGCAGCTGATTGGCACACGGAAATTCCGGCCCGATCTGCAACCGGACATTCGTGCTCCCCGATACACCGGTAGGACGATGGTGCGCGCAACGACCCGTTGCTGTGCAACCACGGTTGGGACATGGAGATCGGGACGAGATGACGTCTGGTGTGGTAAGCCATGACAGGCTATCCCTGGGACAGGGGGGACAGTCGCTGTCGCATGCTGCAGTACATGGCCCCTCGCGCCGCTCGCTGCCATCTGCCGTTCTCTTCTGCGGAGCCGCAGTGCTCGCAGCCTGCCTGATGGCAGTTGCAATCGGACTTCCCCAGAAGCTGTGGTACGACGCAGACGCCCCCGGCAAACGCAACAAGAACACCAGTCACGACATGCTCATGATGAGCCGGTCGATCGAGAAGAACATCAAGTACATCCGGGCATCGAGTGGCAACCAGCCCGGGCAGTACAACGCCTGGCTGACATCGATCGACAAGGGCGAGGATGCGATCCCGGCGCTGAACACCGCAATCAACGATATGGGTGGCGGCGTTGCCGATATTGACACCGGTCTCAAGGGAGTCAGCGCCACTACCGCCGCAATGGCTGCTGACATGGAAGCGATGTTGGGAGTCACACAGAATTCCGCGTCCACGATGAACTCGCTGACAGGCGACGTCGACGGACTAGCAGCGTCGATGTCAGCACTGCTTGCAGCAACCGAGACGCTGACCCGCTCGATGGCTGGCATCGAGACCAAGGCGGGCAAACTCGGCTCCACGCGGACCAACAAGGCACTGGCGAGCACTCGTGAGCTGAACGACGTTCTGCCCGACACTGTTCCCGAGGCATCAACCGGTGTGTTGCCGACCGGCGCCGCTGGCGGTGGCGGAAACGCTGGCGGGGCCACGGCAGCTCCGCAGCACGACGCACCTCCGGCCGGGGCGCAGCCGGCGTATCCGCGGGGAGCGAACCTGCAATGAGTGCATCGGTGACATCCGGACGGCCGTTGGGCCCCGGCTTCATGCCGGCACTGACGTCCCCGACCCGCCGTGGAAATGGCTGGGCACAGTTGGGGAGCGGCATCCTCTGCATGGTCCTGGGCTTTGCGCTGGTCTTCGGACAGGTATCGCTGGCAACGACCAAAGGGATTCAGCGAAATCTCCACGCAACCATCGCGAACATGGATCAGGGCAACAACACGATGACCTCGATCATCGACAAGGCTGAACCAAGCGTGTCGATGGAGAAGACAGTAGCCGGACAAGCCCAGACGCTGGACCGGGTTCACGGCACGATGGTGGAGCTCAACACGCAGATGGCCGGAGTGTCACGCACCACAGACGGAATGGTGTCAGCCGTGGGCAGCATGCAAACCGACAGCACGAAGCTCGCGAGCGGCGTGGCCGGTATGGACGCCGACACCGCGAAGATGAATGAACTGCTTGGTGCGCTGCCCGCGAAGACCGTCAGCACACACCAGAAGCTGTCGAAGATCGGACAGGACTCGGCCGCCATTAACGCTGAACTTGCACGGATCTCCGAGAAGATGCGTGGCTATGGCCTGCCGCAGGCACGCAATGTGGGTGGAACGGAGGCTGTTCGATGACGGCGCCTCACGATCCATGGGCAGCGCAGTATGCGCAGCAGGGCTGGGCTCCACCAGCAGGGGCGCCGCAGCCACAGTCAGCCGCCGTGGCGCGGCCGCTGACCGTTCCCGTAACACCACCACAGCGGCCCGCACCGTGGATGCCGCCGGAGGACGATGCGCAGTCTGCCGGGCATGTCCTGCGTGCGCAGGTCGATGAGACACCACCGCCGATGCAGTTCGGATACGCAGAGTTTGAGCAGCCGGCGGCCCACAGAGGATTGTCAGCTGTACTTGTCTTCGTTGTCATGATCGTCGGCATGTGGGCCGGCCTGTCCTACCTGCACGAGATGTCGGCAACCCTGGCCAGCGTCAACGCATCGAACGAGAAGATCATCGGGCAGCTGGGTGAGGCGAATACGGGCCTGGCGCAGTTGGACAAGAAGACACAGACCGTCACACCGATGAATGAAGACGCCAAGAAGCTCGCGGGACTGATGGCGGGCATCGACAGTGACATGGGCAGCATGCTCGACGGCGTCGAGCAGATCGGTGCACAGATGTCATCGCTGGACAGTCAGCTCACACGACTCGATGGCGAGCTGACCAGCGTGTCCTCAACCAATACGGAGCTGGCCGCTGATCTGAACAAGATTAATGGTGGTCTCGGCTTTCAGGCACGCCAGGTGCGTGGACTCATCCTCTCTTCACGTGAACGCGAGTATGTGCT
>CAYNNW010000136.1:0-6310 GCA_964398435.1 uncultured Gaiellales bacterium
TCGCTGGCGACCCAAGCGGAATACTCTCGTACGGTACCGGAGCAGGGTACCCGCCACTGGTTGCTGCGCTTGCTGATCGGCACAGCGTTGACAGGTCGCGGATTGTCGTCACACCCGGGTCACTGCAGGCGTTCGCGTTGCTGGCAGAATTGCTTGCCGAAGACGCTCGTGAGTCCGGAACTCAATTCACCGTCCTCGTTGAGCGCCCAACCTACGACCGCCCCTTGCTGATTCTGCGGAAGTTGGGGGCGCGAATCGTAACGATCGATACCTCTGCAGATGGTGCCGACGTTGCGCAGTTTGCGGACGTGTGTCGAGCCGACCGACCACAGCTTGCGTATCTTGTTCCCACATTCCAGAACCCGAACGGTGGAACAATGCCTTCCGAGTCGCGACAGCGGCTGCTGGATGTGGCGGCCGAGTTTGGCGTCCCCGTGTACGAGGACGATCCGTACGGCGATCTGTGGTTCGATGCACCGCCACCGCCGACGCTGTTTGAGCTGGCAGGTGACGACGATGCAACGGTGATTCATGCACGCTCGTTCTCCAAAACGATCGCACCCGGCCTTCGGGTTGGCTATGTAATCGCGCCCGAAGCACTGGCCACGCGCATCGCAACCCGTGCCAACGACACCTATATCTCTGGTACGCATCTGGGTCAGGCTGCAGTTGCGCAACTGATCACCAATGGTGGGCTCGACGGAAACATTTCGCGGGTTCGGCCGCTGCTGGCCGAGCGGTGCGATGCGATGATCTCGCAGCTGGCCGCCGAGCTGCCCGACGTTGCCACTGCACGCCCTGGGGGCGGCTACTTTCTCTGGCTGCGTTTTCCTGGCGGAATCAATTCGCAGGAGCTGTTGCAGCGCTCAACCGCTGCCGGGGTGACGTTCGTGCCGGGCCCGTCATTCGGTGACGGCCTCGAGACCTCAGCACGGTTCGCGTTCAGCCCGCACTCGCCGGCAGAGATCGTCGAGGGAATCAGCCGGCTGGCACACGTGCTTGACGGCGTTGCAACTGCCTGACGATCAGAATCGCTGGACTGCGCGCGGGTAGCGCGCCGAGATCCGACTGGCGATTCGCCCCGATAGTGCAATGCCCGATCCTGCCGTCGAAGAGAACGATGAACGCTCTGCCGACGTGGACGATCCAGAGACTGACGTCGCGGTACCGCTGGGTGCGGCGCCGCCACTGTCGAGATCGGGAATCTCAACGACGCAGGTCGATACCGTGTTTCGCCGGGCAGCAGCAACCTTGCTCGGCCCCTCGACCGGACGCGGATCGACTGTCGGTCGCGTCGCAGCTGGACGCATCGGAACGGGGTCGACGATGCGGCTTGGCCTCGGAACCGGAGTCGGGCTCACCGCCGGACTGTCGGCCACCTGTGGCATTGCCAGCGGAATCAATACCGCCTGATCAGGCCGTTCGGGCCGCTTGCTGCGCCCCACGACCTGCCTGAATGTTGGACACGGTTCATCGGTCTGAAGTGCACACAGCAACTCCCGACGGAACCAGCAGTCCGCACACGATACTTCACGCTTCGCCCCAAATTGCGGCATGGCAAAGCCACCCACCTTTTCCCACAACCAGAATTTCCCCACACACTTGAACGGGGGGCGGTATGACCCTTGGGGAGTCACCCCCCGGTGTGCTCCACGAGGGGAACTATGACGTGAAAAAAAATTGAAATACAGACTTGACAGGACAAAAAAACAACGATTTTGCGGACATTCGACTGACACTGCGTCCGGCATGCCTGCTAGCCACGGAATGTGAGTGGGTACTCACCGTTGCGGCGACTGGATCCGCTGGCCGGGCGGCGGCAGTTCGCGGCCGAACTGGGTGTAGCCGCTGCGCAGCACCCGCAGCGCGTCGGCAACGCTTGTCACGCCCATGACGCGCGGGCAGCGGCTTCGATCGGGACAGTGCTCGCGAATCGCATCCCGCGCCTCCTTCAGGTTGCCGGTTGGCACGAGGAACAGGTCGTAGCCACCACCCCGCAGGGATATGGCCTTCTGCTTGATGCCACCGACCGGCATGACGTCACCGTCCAGGGTCAGTGCACCCGACGCTACGACCTTGCGGGTACGCATCATGTCCTCCTCGGACTCTGCATCGTAGGTGGCAAGTGCGAACGCCAGCCCCGCTGAGGGCCCGACGATCGAGCCGGTGCGCAGTGAGACGTCGTGCGGAACCTGAATCGACAGGTTCTTCGTGTCGAGCAGCAGCCCCACCCGCGACTTCTGTCCCGGAGTGTCCGCCGTCGGTGCGGCGGTCACCACAGGCACATCCACGGTTCGACCGCCCCTGCGTACCCTGAAATTCAGCTTTGTGCCGGGTCGCGCCCGCTTGACCACCCGCGTGACGTCGAGGCTGGTTCGGACCGGATCGCCCTGCAGTGCCACCACCCGATCAGCAAGCTGCAGCGCACCAGCGGACGGTCCTTTGGGATCCACGCCGACAACGGGAGCTCCTTCGCCGCTGATCACGACCTTCTCGCCGAGCAGGCGATAGGCGGCCGCGGCGGCGAGCTTCTTCGATTGCCTGATCTCGTCACGGTCAGCCTGGCGCACCTCTTTTCGATGTGATGACGCCACATCTGGCTGCAAGGTGACGGTCTCGTCCAGCTTCAGCAGCTGCTCGCTGAGAATCGATACCGGGCGTTCGCTGACCCCAACCAGGTAGATGTGGCCATTGGGTGGCGACGCAACCCGGTTGTCGATCTTGAGGCGCGAACGCAGATCGATGGGCTTGTTGGGCGCGATCGCCACGTTGCCCGATGGAATGATCGCCAGCGCTGCAACGATCAAGGTGATCGCCAGAATTCCCAGGCCCACCCAGACCCGGATTCCCCACTCGGGAATTCGAAGACGTGATTGCCGACGTGTGGGGCGTGTTCGCATGCTCTCCTATGTCATTCCCGAAAACCGGGTTTTCCAGCCATTACGTGGTATCAGACCGCAGCGGAGCGCGATCCTGGCGCGCATTTGCAGGCCAAAACAGCGTGTGGGCTCATGTATTGGCACTTTTATGCCGAAACTCCTGCATCATGTGCGGAATCGCGGGATTCAGCGCAGCACCAGGCGTGCGCTTTGACGCTTCCCTGCTGGTACGGCTGCTCATTGCCGGGCTCGCCGAGCGGGGCGAAGACGCCTGCGGCTATGCCACCCGCCGACAGGATACGGGCGAGATCGAGATCGTCAAGGCTGCACTCCCGCCTCACCGGTTTCTTGCCGAGCACGCAGTCGAGATTGAACCCGGGCGCTCGGTGGGCGTGGTACATGTACGCGATTTCACAAAGGGTCGTCCGGCCTGCGATGCAAACAATCATCCCATCCGGCACGGTCGCGTCGTCGGCATTCACAACGGTCGCATCCAGAATGACGACGAGCTGTTCACCACGTTCGGCCGTGGGCGGCAGGAGCCGGGGATGACGGTCGACAGCGAGGCGATCTTCATGCTGCTGGACGTGTTCTCGCAGACTCCCGAGGCCGCTTTTCCCCGTCTTCGTGGCTCGTACTCGGCGGCGTGGATGCACGACGACGATGATCCGTCGCTGCTGCACCTGGTTCGAGGTCGGGGACGGCCACTGGCGATCGGTGCCAGTCCGGGGCTGACGATCTTTGCCTCGACGATGCATGCCCTGGCATTTGCCGGCTTGCGCATGGGGTTGACGCTGCGTCCGCACACCGTTCCTCCGGGCACGATGCTCACGCTTCGCGATGGCCTGCAGATCGCAACCCGGCCGATCGACGTACAGCCGTTCGAAGAGTCGGGAATCGTGACGTACTCACCGGACCATCCCAACGCTCGGAATGCACGCGCGTTGATGGAGGATCGCGACGCCGGAGCGCCGGGCGCGTGACGTCTGACCTCGACGAGTTGGTCGTCGAACGGATGACCGCTGACACCGCACTGGCCGTACAGTCATTCGCCGAACAGGCGGAACTTGATCGCAACGACTTTGCATCCATTTCGATGATCGTGCCGGACCAGCCCGCCGTGTGGATGGCGCGAGTCGGACCGGCGGGGCCCGTCACCGCAGCCATCATTGACGACGGCCTGGCGATGGCAGTGGCCGGCGACGCGCATGCACTCAGCCTGCTCGGCTCGCACCGGGGAGATGTGGAGCACAAGCTCGTTGTGTCGGGGCTGCCCGACGACGTGCACGCCGTGCTACCGGCTGCATGCGATGCAACGCGGCGCATCAGGGATGAGCATTTCATGGTTCTGGGCGAGACGACTGCCGTGCCAGCACTGGGGATTCCACCGATTCGCGTTGCCGAGGAAGGGGACGTGTCCCTGATCCATGCCGGGCGGATTGCTGCACTTGCCGAGGAGTACGGCATCGATATCTCACGAAAGCCGCGGCTTGCCGAGGATCTGCTCGAGTCGGTTGAGCGGGCCGTTGCGATGCGCGGCGTCGCGATCTGGGTTGAGGACGGGCGCATTGCGTTCACCGCCCAACTCGCCTCGAAGACGCCGGTCGCAGCCAGCTTCGGTGACCTCTGGGTCGATCCGCAGCTTCGCGGTGCGGGGCGCGCGACACAGGGGCTCGCTGCCTTCTGCAGCTGGCTGCGCCACGAAAGCCGCACGGTCTGCCTTCGTGTTGGAGTTGAGAACGAGCGCGCCATCCGTCTGTACGAGCGGGTCGGATTCACGGTGCGCGACAGATATGTGTCCTCGCTCCTCGTCAACGATGAGGACGATTCATGAGCAGTACAGCTGCCATGGATGTCGTCGCTCTGCGCGGCGAGCTGCCCATCCTGGACGAGACCATCTACCTCAACGCCGGAACGTTCGGACCGCTGCCGCGCGCCGCGCTCCAGGCAATGCAGGATGAGCTGCAGCGCGAGGCAACTGCACGATTCGGCAGCGCGTACTGGACCCAACTTGTTGAGATTCACGATCGCGCTCGATCTGTCATTGCCCGGTTGTGCGGAGCGACACCAGCCCAGGTTGCCCTGGCCCATGCGACGCATGAGGCACTGGGCAGCATGCTCGACGCGATGGACCTGTCCTCAGACGATGTGATCCTGTCGACCGATGAGGAGCACTTCAGTGTGCACGCATCGCTCCGTCATCTTCGCGAGCGACGCGGCATCACGGTCCAGATGGCGCACTTTCCTGGCAGTGAAGAGTCGATCCGGATGATGGCAGCTGCTGTTGGCCCCTCCACCACCGCCATCGTGCTGTCACACGTCTCGTATCTCTCGGGAGCCGTCGTCGATCTGGCTGCGCTGGTGACTGCCTGCCGTGAGCGGGCGCCCAATGTGGTGATCATCGTCGATGGTGCACAGGGAGCCGGAGCCGTTGACGTATCGGTCGCCGATGGCTGGGATGCCTACACCGTCAGCGGTCAGAAGTGGGTGCTGGGCCCCGCCGCTACCGGCGCTCTCGTGGTGGCCGACCCGGAACGCTGGAATCCACGCACGGCGTCGTGGGCGGCCTTCAGCGACTTCAGCGACCCAGCGTCGTCACGCATGTCCTCCACGGCTCTGCGCTTCGAGGCCGGCACCATCAGCACCGTGCCGTGGGCGGGCTTCGCAGCTGCGACCGAGTTCTGCCTCGCGCACACCGTCACGGATGCCTCGCGCGCGCGCGTGCGCGAGTTGAACGTCTTTGCCCGCAACGCCCTCGCATCCTGGATCGCGGACCACGGTCTCCCCCGGCCTCGCGGCGATAACCACCTGCTGTCGTTCGACGTGCCCGAACCAGACTCGGCTGCAAACCTGGTGACCAGCATCGCGGCGAGCGGAATCGATATTCGGGATCTGCCCGGTGGCTTGCTGCGAATCAGCATCGGTCCATGGACGCTCGAATCCGAACTGACGCGTCTGGCCGAAGTCCTCAGCTCAGGACATTGAGTCCCACGATGCCGCGGCCAGACACCTGCTCCCCAGTCCGTCGTTCTTGACGTCAAAGCAGAGAACGGTCTTGCCCTCCCAGCGGCGATCTGGCGCAAAGTCTTCGCGCATCGTTACCGAGTGCATCAGCCAGTCACCCGATGGCAGCGATGTTGCTTCGATCGCAGACTCCATCCCACCGGGCTCGAGGTACCACGCTGATCCAATCTTTCGCGATGTGTCGGCCACGATCAGCAGTCGAACCCGATGAAATGTGACTCGTGGATTCGAGGACTACGCACCGCCAACGACCAGTACTCCGCGTCGAGATCCGACTGTGTCACTTGCGGCGGTCATTGAGTAGGCACTGATGGTTGAGCACTGGCGCAGCAGACCGGTGGTACAGAACCGTCCCGATGACGTCGCTGCACCAGCAAATGTCGGAAAGGCGGCCATCAGCGCAACGA
>CAYNNW010000137.1:0-6298 GCA_964398435.1 uncultured Gaiellales bacterium
AGACACCGATCGGGCAAACGCACCCGACACAGCAATCAGGACACCACTGCCCCGCTCAGCTTGCGATAGCCCTGCCCCGGCCGGAGCCGGGGCGTCCGTCACGGCTCGTCGACGGTGATTCCGGACTGGAACAGCCCGTTGTAGCGCGAGTGGAACTGCTCGGGCGTCGGGCCGCCAGCGACCAGCCAACGATTGTCCTCGGAGGGCAGCGCCCGCCGATTGTCTGCGTCCACGTAGTCGACGTTGCGAAGCTTCGAGAGGAACTTCTCCAGCGCGACGCCGGTCGGCTTGGGAAGGTCAACACCCTTCGGGCCTGCGACATCGACGCGGATGAGGTCACGCTCTTCGGCAAATGCAGCGCGTGCCAGCGACGCGTCGGCCGCCGACTGGAAGAACACCTTGACGCGGTCGGGCGCCTGCTGAACCACACGAACGTCATCGCCGAAGGCCCGCAGCGCGAATCGAAGGTCGAGCGCGGTCTGATGACCGGCAGCCTTGTTCGCCAACATCACCCGGGTGGGGCTGACCAGAGCCAGCACCTCGGACTTGTCGTAATAGTTGCCCGAATCCGACTCGAACGTTGCCGTGTCAGACAGTTTGAGCGGCGCCCACAGCGGCCGCTTCTCGTTGCTGGGCTGGGCGAGCAGATTGACCCCGTAGTAGCGGTCATCGACTCGGACCACACCAAGCGTTGCGGCGCCTTCGCCGGCCTGCAGCGATCGCAGTCCGGTCGCGGCCGACTTGATGCTGCTGTAGCCGCTTGCCGAGCCCGCTGGCCCCGCCATTCGTACCTCAATAGTGGGCGCGGCATCGCCGCCCGCCTGGCTGACTCGGCCGACCATTGAGCCGCCGATCCGCCCTACTGCTGGATTCACTGACATGTGTTGGGCCCCGTCTTCTGTACGTGCGCACTGGCGCTCGTGCACGATTTCCTGTGATGCAGCGACCGTAGTAGAGGCTCCGCACCTCATGTGCGGCGCGCGCTGACTGCGGCCCGTGCGGGACGCGGAACTGGCCCGGACGGCTGTCAGTGCGGGTCGCTGACGATGTAGCCAGGGCCACCAGTGCCGGAGGCGGCGGCAGCTGCATTGATCTTGACCTGGGTCGGAGCGGCTGGCTCGAGGTAGATCGTTCGCTCCGTCACAATGCGACTGTCGCCCGAAGTAATGGTCGTGGTCAGGACGTACTGCGTGGGCGCGCCCGAACTGTTGGGCTGCGGCTCGACCTCGACCACCGTGCCATCGGGAAGCACAATCTGCCCGTGCCCCGAATATCCGCCGCCGGTCGGTGTACCCCCCGGCGACGGCGAAGGAAGGTGTGGGTCGCCCCAGATCGTTGTACTCGTGGCACCCGACTTGTCGTAGAGCACGACCGATGTGGTGGCGGGCGCCTGAGCTGCCTGGGCGTCATCGATGAACAGCGACACGTCCGTCATTCGTGCCGGAAGTTTTGTCGCGTGCGCAGCGGCCCCACGAATTGCGCGGCGCGCCGCAGCATCGCTCGAGTCGATTCGGCCAGAGAACGTCAGTCGCCCCTTCGTGTAGGTCGCAGAAAGAAGCTCGACAACCGCAACTCGTCGGGGAGCCACCCCCTGCTCCGACTTCCTCGCGGCCGGATCGCGAAACTCCAGTGCCGCATTGGGCGGATCACTGGCGAACCCGAACGTCTTCCAGCGATACACAAGATCGATGGGATGACCGTGGCCAACCTGCCGCCCCGGCCGGTCAGAGAACCAGGTCATGTCAGGTTCCAGCTGACCCATCGTCAGCGTGATCGCCGAGCCTCCAGTGCCCGACCGCGCAGTTGCGCGCTCGGACTCGACCACGAACAGCAATCCTGGAGTCGGAGCCTTGGCCGCAGTTGGACCCGACGAGCCGCTTCGGGCATCGTTGGAAGTTCCACATGCTGCAAGTACGGTCGCCGCAATTGCGACGACGATCCCGGCCACACCCATGCGCAGTCGTAGTTGGTTCATTGCTGCTGCTCACCCCGCGGCCGCTCGGGACTGAACATTCCCGTCCCGACAGATCCCAAGCACCGGTGCTGACGGTGAATGCGTGTGGAACAGAAGCGGGCCTCCAGTCGATGTGGTGGCGATGGCTGCATCGGGACTGCGCTGATGCCAGTGGAGCAGCTCAACGGGAACACAACGGGATTATTGAAACGGGGAATGCAATGAACGGTATTGGCCAGCTGGCGCTCGGCGCCGGAATCATGGTTGGAGTTGGCGTAGGAACTGCGGCTCTTTTTCACTTCCATGATCGCAAGTCACCCGATCAACTGACTGACCGGATGTTCACCAGCTACGACCATGACAATAACGGTGCAATCGAATTTGGAGCGCGCGACCAGACACTGGTGACCGATGAGCGCTTTCAGTGGAACGACGGGCCGGCAACGTCCACTGTCCTGCATGCTGAATACGGCGGGTCAGTGTTTGCGCAGCTGGATGGCAACAGCGATGGCACCCTGACGAGAAACGAAGCGATTGAGGGCTTCGCACTGCTCGACACGAACGGTGACGGCGCAGTGGGCGGACTCTTCTCGCACGAGAACAAGCCGGAGTATCTGCGCGTCGCCCCCAAGTTTGTCGACTATCACCCAGCCGACACGTCTGTCGGCGTCGTCGACTACTGACACCCGGGCGCGCACCTCCAACTGTGGTGTGCTGTAGGTGTATCAGGTACTACCGATTCTCGCCCCAGCAGAACGATCCAGTGGAATCGTGATCTGGATTGAACTGCCCGAGCCAGGTTGGGATTCGACAGTGAGCTGCCCGGCCAGGGATGCGGTTGCATGCTGCATGAGCGTCATGCCAATTCCGCTGTCGGTAGTAGTAGACCCCTCACCTGCTCGTCCGTTGCCATCGTCGCGGACATCCATGCGCAACGCACCGTCCGCGCACGTCGCCGACACTACGATCACAGAGGCGTTGGCATGTCGCTGCGCGTTTCGCATCGCCTCGACGATGAGCCGGTACAGGGCGACGCGCATCTCGGCTGGCACACTGTCGATGTCAGTCAGGTGCAGTTCGGTTCGCGTGCCATACAGCTGCTCCAGATGAGCCGCCGACTCGCGAAGGGCATCGCTGAGCGGCATGTGCTCAAGGTCGAGAGGCGCAATGCCCAGCATGATGCTTCGAAGC
The DNA here is from genome assembly GCA_964398435.1 of uncultured Gaiellales bacterium. Taxonomy (GTDB): domain Bacteria; phylum Actinomycetota; class Thermoleophilia; order Gaiellales; family SKUG01; genus CAYNNW01. Next base: position 3,146 of record CAYNNW010000137.1, read on the forward strand.
GACTCCTGTGCTGCGCGAATCAACGACACTGCCGCATCAACCGGCTCGTCAGACGTCGACGCAACACTCAAGTCGGCTGTCGGCCGCGCGTATCCTGACAGGGCGAGCAGCCCCATACCCAGCTGCTGCAGCACGAAGTCGTGCAACTCGCCGGCAATCTGTGTTCGTTCCCGGTCTGCCGCCGCGGAGGCAGCGACAAGCAATTCATGGATCCGCATTTCTGCGCGGTGCAGATCAGTGACATCGCGACCGACGAGATACGACTCTGCCGACAACGGATCGGCAACGGCATGCCAGGACATCCACTTCTCGCCACCGTCGCTGGAATTCGCCGGGTGGTACGTCTCGGCGCTCACCGGCGTGCCGGGTGCGCGACCAGCTCGACCAGCCAATTGCTGGATTGCGGTGCCTGCACTCAGATGTGTGCCGATGGCCGGGTGCAGTTCCCGTGCCGATGAATTGGCCGCGCGCACGGTTCCATTCGAGTCGCAGACCAGCATCGCATCGGCACTGAGTTCCCAGAGTCTTCGATGGCGCCGGTCGAGCTCGTTGCGGGATTGCGCAAAGTAGCCGACGGCAACGCCGAGCGTAAGGAAGACAATCAGTCTCGGCAACAGGTTGGCGGGCGCCACGTCGTGATTGACCGCCCAGATCACAAAGAGCAGGAATGCTGTGAGCCCCGACGCCAGGCCGCCTCGCCAACCAAACCGGATTGCGGAAAACGCCACCGGAAGACAGAACAACAGTCCGATACCGTCGTCAGGCGCATACACGAGCAGGCGGGCCGCAAAGACCGCGGCAAACAACAGTCCGGTTACTGCGGCGGCCGCCGCCGATGATTGCACCAGGCGCGTGGCCGTCTGCCGCGCGCCGTGGGTCGCCGCGGCCGTCACAGCAGCATCGACGATCGCAGCGCCGTTGCGACCGCCCCTGTTCTGGAGTCTGCATCGAGCTTTCGCAGCACGTGCGCAACGTGCTTTCGAACCGTTTCCGCTGAAATCTGAAGCTCGCTGGCGATCTGCGCGTTCTGCAGACCATCTGCCATCAGCTCAAGCACCGCGGCTTCGCGAGGGGAGAGATTCGACGACGTCTGCGTGACCATTCGAGCGGCAAGCATCGGGTCAATGAACAACTCTCCGCGTGCGGCCGCGTCGATTGCGATGCGGATTACGTCACGCCCCGAGTCTTTGCTGACAAATCCAGCAGCGCCTGCCTCCAGTGCGCGCTGCACGAGGGCCTGGCTGGCAAAGCCTGTGTAGATGACGATGCGCGTGCTCAGTCCCAGTTCGTTGACCTGGCGACACAGCTCAAATCCGTCGAACCCCGGCATTCGCAGGTCAACCAGGGCAACGTCGGGTCGCACTGTCTGGATCAGCTCGAGGCCCGCTGGGCCATCCGGGGCATCGCCAACCGCTTCGCAATGGGTGCCGGCAAGGGCAGCCCGCACCCCGTCGCGAACAATTGCATGATCATCGACAATGACGCATCGGATGGATTCGGCGACTCCCATGAGGGGTCTCATGTACCCGTTCGAACACGGTCCTCAACCGCCACTTCGGGATTCAAGGATCGGCAGGGTATGTCGATATACCCCATATGGGGTATTCGGCGGTTCATGGCTCGAGTGACGCACGGGGTCGCGACCTGCTCTCCCGGCACCACCGAACTGCTCTCGGGGGCCGCTGATGCGCGCCGCTGCGCTGATCGCGGCCGCCGCGCTGCTTGCCGCTGTTGCTGCGGGACGAACCGGCGTGACGCACACCAGCTGGAGTGCGCAGAACGAGAATCCGGCGACCGCCGTCAGCGCGGCGATTCTCGGGGACCCAGGGTCGCCGGCTGCTGCCACGACGACGACCACCTGTACGCCAGTCAATGTGTCGTGGACGACGGATCCGCTCGCTGACAGCTATGAGATCGAAGTTCGGCTGGACGGCGGCGCCTGGTCGTCTGCCAACGCTGATACCGGAAACGTCTCAACCTGGGCCGACCCGACCGGCTATGCAAACGTCGATGTCGAGTATCGAATTCGATCGATCCTCAGTGGAACCGCGTGGCACTCAGCCTGGGTTCAGACGCCGGTTCTTGAGTGTGGGGTCAACGATCTTGCGGCAACCAACCCGTGCAGCAAAACGGTATTGACCTGGACGCCGGCCGCCGCCGCGACCACCTACGACGTACAGCGACGGGTCAACGGAGGTGCGTGGTCGGGTGTCGTCAACAACTACAACGACGGGGGCACCGGAACGTACACGATGACCACCGTTCACCCGAACGGCAGTGTTGTTGAGTACCGGATTCGCCCGGGAATAGGTAACGCCGGCAATGGAAGCTGGTCCACGATCGCAACGATTGGCGACTGGCAGGCCTTCTATGTGCAGTCGGTGTCAGTCGCCAACGGTGGCGCCGCTGGCGTGCTCGATGCCAACGACACGCTCACGATCAACTTCTCGAAGCCCGTTGCGACGGCAACGATTCCGCTGGCAAACTCGATGCGAACGCGAACGGGTGCCACGAACTATCTGTACCTGGCCGCGACCGCGAACACGAATCAGCAGATAGGACGCCTGACACTTCCGGTAACTTGGTCGGCAACGGCAAACCATGCCGGTGTGCCCGTCTGGAACGGCGACAATACCCAACTCACCTGGACGAGCACGGGGGGAGCGGGGACCAACATGGTTGTACCGCTGGCAACAACGGGCTGGACCCGCAGCACCGTGGCGCGGTGCGAGGACGGCACCACAACTCTGGCGACAACGCCCACACCTGCAACTGCGGGTCAGTGGTGACACTGACATCGAGCCACCAGCTGTGGCCGGACCACCGAATGCACGAGTCAAGAGCGCGTGGCCCGCGCCCCACTCAGGACGCGGGCCACCACAACGAGCATCGCCAACTTGCCCACACTGTAGCCAATCGTACGGAAGTGTGGACCCGACGGGATTCGAACCCGCAGCAACGAGTTGGCGATGCTCGTCGTGTTGCCGTTACACCACGGGCCCAGGCACTCCCTTGCCGGACGCCACTCCGGCTGACACGAATGATCCCAACGAGCGCGAAACACCCCAGCACCATGATGTAACGAATCCATCGCGCATCTGAACAGGGATTCGATCACCAAGCGAAGCGCAGGGGACCGACTCCCTCCCCGCC
>CAYNNW010000138.1:0-1853 GCA_964398435.1 uncultured Gaiellales bacterium
GCTCGTCGGCTGCCTGACCGTGGGGAATTGACCAGCAGATACCGTGCTCGAGATCGACCGCGACACCCTCTGTATCGACGATGACTGCCGACGGAACGCTGCCTGCAAGCGCCGTCAGCGCCTGACCGATGTCGTCAACCACGACGGCGGAGAGCAGACGTGATCGCGTCGCCGCGGGCACCGATTCAAATCCGCTGCACCGGTCGGCAAGGCGGTGGCCATTGACCAGTTCTGCAGTTGCCCGAATCTCCTGGTCGTGCCCGTCACGATCAGCGTGCGCCGACGGATTGGCGGTCGCAACGACACCGCGTCCCTGCACTGAGCCGAGCGATGTCGCGTACGTGGCGAGTTCCTGATGATCGGCAAGGACGACAGCATCTGCGTCCTCTGCCAGCACTGCCGCAAGCGCCCGTTCGTAGCCGGGCTGTGCGACCACGGGGTCAAGCAGCCTCGGCCTCGATGTCGTGCCTGCTGAAGACATCGACGAGAGGCGCTTCTCAAGAAGCTCGACCCGTGCGACAGCCATCGATACGCGCTGTTCCGCAGCGGCCAGTGCAGCGCGCTGCTCGCTATCGACTGCGCGCAACTGTTCGCAGCGGCCCTGCGCGACCGTTACAGCCTCTCCGGCGGTACCCACCGCCTCCTGCGCAGCGGCGAGTGCGGCGACGTCGTTGGTGCATGCAGCCGCAGCCGCAGTGATCTGCCCCTCGAGCTGAGCCAATCGCTGGCGCAGTGTTCCGATATCTGTTGCACACCGCTCCGAGCGCTGCGTGATATTCGCCCGCCGCTCGCCCAGCACTGCCAGGCGCCCTTCGAGTTCAACCAGCTCGCGCCCGGCGGTCCGCTCTGACGCAAACAGCTCGTCAAACGACTCCAGCTGCTTGAGCACCTCGTCGTGTTGTGTTGACAGGTCATCAACGCGCACACGGACTTCCTCGAGACGACGCTCGACCACCTCGAGCTCACGCCGGCTGCGCTCGAGCTCGCGCTCAGCATGCTCCGCACGAGCCAACGAGCCCGCGGTGTCGCGTCGCAGCTGCGACGACCGGTCGATGAATGCCTGGTACCTGACCCGCAAACGCTCACGGACCGTGACGATCCCCTGCTGCAGCGATCGCGCGGCTTCTGCTTCCTTGAGCACGGCAGCGATCTGCTGATCCGTCCGGTCACGCTCCGCCCGCAGGTCGCCGGCCTGCTTCTCGGCGGCGAATACCGCCTCGCGCGCCGTGTCACGACGAGCGTTGGCCCGACCAAGCTCAAGGCCGGCTCGCCGCACGTCGTCCTTGTGCAACAGCAACTGCATTGTCCAGCGTTCCGCAAGCAGTGCGCTGTACTTCTGGGCTGCACTGGCCTGGGTCCGCAGTGGCCGGAGCCGTGATTCGAGTTCCTTTTCCAGGTCAACGACGCGCGCAACATCCAGCCGCACGCGGTCAAGCTTCTGCCGCGCTCGCCGGCGACGGCGCTTGTACTTGCCAAGGCCCGCCGCTTCTTCGATTGCAGATCGACGATCCTCCGGCCGGGCAGCGAGCAGTCGGTCAACGCGTCCCTGGCTGATGATCGAATGCATGTCCTTGCCGATGCCGGTGTCGGACAGAAGCTCAAGAACATCCAGCCGACGCACGACCGTGCCGTTGATCGAGTACTGCGATTCGCCGTCCCGCTCGAGACGACGCTTGATCGAAATCTCGCGGTATGGAACGGACAGTCTGCCGTCCTCGTTGTCGAGCACAATTTCGACTTCGGCAGATGCGGCGGCAGCGCGCTTGCCTGAGCCGAGAAACAGCACATCCTGGCCGGTCTCTGCTCGCAAACCAGATGGGGGCGCCGACGACATCACCCACATCAGGGCGTCA
>CAYNNW010000138.1:1863-6278 GCA_964398435.1 uncultured Gaiellales bacterium
GTTGCTCTTGCCACTGCCGTTTGGGCCGACGATCACGCCGATTCCAGGCTCAAAGGTCATGTCAACGCGGTCAGCGAATGACTTGAAGCCCTTCATGCTGATGCGTGTCAGGTGCATCCCTGCATCCCCTTGTCGCCTGTGTTCGTCTGTCCACCCGACGACCGCGTGCCGTCCGGCTCAAGCTGTTCCAACAACAGTGCTGCAGCGGCGCGCTCAGCGGCACGTCGCGAACGTCCCGTCGCCTGCACCACGTCGCCACTGCCTGCAACGCCCGCCGACACCGTGAACGTCCGATCGTGGTCGGGACCGTCCGTGGACACCAGTTGATAGGTGACGCTGTCGCCGCTGCGTTGCAGAAGTTCCTGCAGCTCACTCTTGCTGTCGCCCCGCTCCGACATTGCAGCCTCAAGATGGGTCTCGAACGCAGCAACCACGTACGGTGCCACACGACTGTACCCGAGAGCCCGGAAGCCGGCGCCGATGGCCGATTCAACCAACGCTGCGAGAATGCGGTCGTGGTCAGCGTACTGTCGAAGCGAGGCAAGATCCTGAGCCCCCTGCTCCACACCGCAGCTGACGAGATCCTGCCCCAGCCCTGCGGCGCGTGCAACGGCCGCACAGGTGCGTCGTGACACGACCGATGCACGAATCGTCGAGAGGCGTCCCTCTGCCAGATCGGGATGGGTCGAAAACAGGTGATCGGTAATCGCCAGGCCAAGCACACTGTCGCCAAGGAACTCCAGTCGCTCGTAGGACGACTGACCGTCACCTGCAACTGACGGATGTGTGAACGCCTCCCGCCGACCGGCCTCGGGCAGCAGTTCGATCAGTTCGCGGAGCGGGTGTGGCCGCGCGTTCGATGTCGACGCGGCGTCAGCTGACATCGCGACTACAGCGCGACGACCTGACGACCCTTGTAGGTCATGCAGCTCGGGCACATGTGATGGGGCCGCTTGGGCTGGCCACAATTGGCACATGGATGCGTCGCGACCGGGGTCAGACGCGACTTTGCCGTGCGACGACGATCTCGTCGCGACTTCGAGGTCTTTCGCTTGGGAACTGCCATTCGTACTCCGCCTGCGGCTTGTGGGTCTCAGGACACCGACGGCGAAGTATAGCGCCCCGGCGATTCCGAGTCGTCATCTGCCGGCTGATTCACGGGCGACGTGGGGTCTGCACCACCGGGACCGCCCTCTTTCGGGAGCAGGTGTCGCAGCTTTTCCCATCGTGGATCGGGCTGCCGATCGGGGCATTCGCAGGGGAGAATGTTTCTGTTGGCACCGCAGGTCGGGCAGAGGCCACGACAGTCTTCCGAACACAGCACGCGCGGAGGAAACTCCAATCCGAGTGCGTCCTGGGCCCAGGCGGTCACATCAAGTACGTCGAGTTCGGACACAAAGTCACTGCGCAGATCGTCCTCGCCCGACTCGGGATCGTGCACCTCGCGCGAGTCAACGGAGACCGTCAACGTCGCGGGCTCCAGACATCTCGAGCACGGCCCATGCAATTCGGTGGTGAACCGAAGTCGCAGCGCCCAGCCCTGCAGCATCGCTGACACGTCGATGCGGCAGGACACAGGATCGGGAACGCAGACATACGAGTAGCCACCCTGGCGATACGGTGCCAGAACAGCGTCGACCGTCTGCGCCGCAGCTTCACCAGCTGCGAGCTTCAGACTGCGCAGGTCAAGAGTTGCGGGAGTGATCTCGTGCATTCGCGCGAGCCGCTACCGGATCAGTGCTCGATGGGTTCGCCGGCACCGGCGCGAGCAGCGAGTCGCTCACGACTGCGTCGCACTGCACCAAGGAACTTGTCGAGGTTGCCCTCGAGCGTCGAGAAGATCTCGTCCGCGTAATCCTCTGCTCCGGTGCGCACCTCGTGTGCACGCTCGTCAGCGTCACGCAGGATCATGTCGGCCTGCTCGTGCGCGATGCGCACCACTTCCTGCTCGCTTGCAAGCTCTTCGGTGCGATCTCGCGCCTCCTGCAGGATGCGCTCAGTCTCACGCTTGGCCTCGGCCAGCATGTCCTGACGCTCCTTGACGATCCAGCGCGCCTGCTTGATTTCTTCAGGAATGCTCGCGCGCATCTGATCGAGGATGTCGTAGATCTCCTCGCGTTCAATCCGAACCGTGTCGGTCAGCGGTACGGTCTTGGCGTTATGGATGAGGTCGTCGAGCTTGTCGATGAGAACCAGAACGTCCATGTGTGTCAGTTGCCTCCTAGTGGCCGGACTTCGAACAGTTCCGCGAGTCGGGCGGCCACCGACGCGCTGACGTATTGACTGACATCGCCTCCGAAGGATGCGATCTCGCGAACTCCACTTGAACTCACAAAACTGTACTGCGGCGAGCTCATCAGGTACACGGTCTCGATCTCGGGAGCGAGCGATGCATTCAGGTGACTCATCTGGAACTCCCACTCGAAGTCGGAGATCGCTCTGAGCCCTTTGACCAGTACCGACGCGCCCCGTTCCCGGGCGAACTCGACGACAAGCGACGAGAACACGTCGATCTCAACGCCCTCGAGCCCGGCGGTTGATTCCCGCAGAAACTCGACGCGCTCTGCAGCGGGCAGCAACGGCTGCTTGTGCTGAGGAGCCCGAACCACTCCGACAACCACCCGGTCAAACAGTCGAGCTGCTCGCCGAATGACATCGATGTGGCCGTTCGTCGGAGGATCATATGTCCCCGGACAGATCGCGACGGTATCAGTCATTGCGGGAACCGTAGCTGCGATATGGCCAGTTCCATGCGTGGAATGGGCGCTGAGGCCGCGCCCGGCCACAACCACGCCCCTGTCGGGTCACTGCTGACCGCCGCGCTCAAGCAATGCCACGACGGTGTCACCCCAGCGTCGATACGGACGCCCCCGATGGTCCGCCGACGTCAGCGGGACACCTGCGTCGCCACTTGAATGAACGAAGCGTGCAAGCAGGTCGTCTGCTGTCCTGCGCGGTAATTCGAGCGTCACGAGCCCGGTCGGCTTCAGCAGCGAGGTAATCAGTGATGCGTTCGCAATCAGCTCCTCATCGAGTCGACTCCACGGCGGATCGACCAGAACCACGTCGAACTGTTCCGAACAGTTGGCCGCCCAGGAGACAACATCCTGATGTACCACGACCGCCGACGACCGTTCGGCAGACGGAACGATCGATTCGATGCTCTGACGGATCGACCCCACTGCCGCGTGGTCGCGCTCAACAAACACCGCCCGCGACGCGCCACGGCTCAACGCTTCGATGCCGAGCGATCCCGATCCGGCATACAGGTCAGCGATCGTCAGTCCATCCATCGGTCCGATCACCTGAAACAGTGCCTCTCGAACACGCGCAGACGTCGGACGGACCTCGCGCCCGCGGACAGCGGCGAATCGCCTCCCCCGATACCTGCCGGCCACGACTCGCATCGCTCTACTCGACGATCCAAGCAAATGCCACGGCCCGACTGCCGATGGAACTGACCAGCCGCGGACCCACCCGGCCAACCATCGTTACGTGTGCCTGTGGGCGTACGCGTTCGATGATGTCCAACAGGGGGTCGACTGCGCCGGCGGCGTCACCGTGTCCTACGGCAACGCGAATTGCCCGATCTGCCGGCGATCCGTGTTCGAGCATCCGCTGAATCTCGGCCACGATGTGCCGACGCGACCGCAACCTGCCCGCTGGCGCTACCGATGCACCCGGGGCCGCCGTGACGTGGCGCCCGGACAGCATGATCGTGGCATGCGCCCGTCGGCTGCGAGCGGGGTCAAGTCGATCAGGAACAGCAACAAAGTGCACGTGCTGGCGATGATGTTCGACCCAGGCCTCTACCGATCCAAGGGGGGTGCTCTCCTCGATCAGATCCCGCAGTCGCGCTGCGATCAGTCCGGTACCAAGTCCTGCGACATTGGTCTCGACAACCCGTACGTTGTCGAACCCGGCGGCGGCTTCCCGTGCTGCCGCGACGGCGGGAGATGCCTCTGCCGCAGAGTGCACCGACCAGACCACGTCAACGTCTGTCAGCTCGGCATATGTATTGCGAAACGCCTCGACTGTGGGGGCCGTGAGCTGCAGGTCGCCCTCTGGACGAAGCGCGCGTGAAGTCATCTCACGATTTGCCGAAATGTCGTCGACGCCGTGATCGTTACCTGTGGCCCAGGTTTCGGGGAGCAGGCGCCAGGTCACCTCGCCGCTCCGCTCGGCAGCGGGTACGTCACACGACGCGTCGGTAACTATGGCCATGCGCGGGTTGGGGCGAAGCATCTGAGCCGAAGATATCGACTCCGACGGTGGCATGGCCAGCACCGCAATCGCCGCGATGACGGTTCCGGCTTGCATAGTCCTACTCAAATGACGGATAATCCCGCAGCTATGTCCAAGGTCTGTTCATGTTGCGGAAAAGGTCCGGGCTTCGGCCACAACCGGAGCCACTC
>CAYNNW010000139.1:0-6271 GCA_964398435.1 uncultured Gaiellales bacterium
ACGGCCTTCAGACCCTCTTCGGTGGTGACGATGTCCAGGATCGCCTGCCGGAAGTTGTCAGCCACATCGGCCGCCGCATGAGGATGCACACCAGCGGTACAATACAATCCACTCTGAGCATGGCTGTAATTTGAATTTTGTTCAGTTTCCGCCAGATCGCTGCTGATCATCAGCCTTCGGCGGTCGCGCCGGTCAACCATCGGACCAACCACTGCCGAGGCGATTCCGAGAACCAGCGAGCTCGCCAGGGCCCCCGCCGCAACCCAGGCAGCCTCGTGCGTGCGCGACCACAGCAGGTACGACAGCGCGATCCCCGCGGCGCTGGAACCGCTCATGCTGATCAGCCGCGCCGTTGCAAGCCGTCGTACATTCGCGCGGGCGTGCACGGCTACCTCACCACGACGAGGCGCAACCCCTCACGGTCACCCAGCGTCTCGGACTTGGAGGGATTGATCGTAACGCCATGCGACTGGACGTCCGGGATTCGTGCGTATCCGAGAGCCGTTTCACCCCGCATCCCAGCGCGCTCAACAATCTGCCGCCAGGTCGGAGCGCTCGTTGGTCCAGCCGAAGATTCATCGAAGTACAAGTCGGCCGGCACGAGCATGATCTCGGTCCCAACGCCATCCAACAATTCCTCGAACACGGGAGCCAATCCGCCATTCTCTGCCAGCTGTGCCATCAACAGACTCGTCAGTCGCTCGCTGACAACGAAGTCATCGGGGTTGGCGATCCGCCCCAACTCAACCGATCGCGGGTCAAGCAGCTCCGCCACGATCGACGCTCCGGCCGACGGGTGGTCACCAACCAGGATCGATCGCGCGTGGACGAGTGACAGCAGCGTGCGCGCGTCTGCCTCGGCAATCGACAGCGCGTCGCGATACCCCAACAGCACCACTCGTCCCCATGATTCGCCCTGCAGCAATCGCCGCATTTCGTCCAGGCGCGTCGCATCTGCATCGATCAGCTGGATCGCAACATCAAAGCCCTCCACAGCTTCTTCGATCTCGCGTGCTGTGACCTCCACGAGGTGCGGATCAACGGCGACATTGATTCGCGAGCCCGGGCCGGCTCCAGCCGCCAGGTGCCGCAAGACGCCGGCGGCACTGCCGTTCCAGCCGACAAGCAGCAGCTCTACCGGATCGGGTGTGTGAGCTTCGCGCTCGGCCACGTCCTCGGGGGGTGTCGCCGTCAGCTCGATTCGGCGCGGCACACCGATCTCACTGTCGTCCTCGGCGATGACCACAACCTGTTCGGCAGCACTGACACGGTGCGAACGCGGCGGGTTGAGCACCACTTCGCCATCCTCGAGGATCACGCCAATTGCCGTGCAGGCCTCCCAGGCCATCACCACCTGCGACCAGTACATGCCGTCGAGCTTCGCCCCGTCGACGAAGTACATCTCACAGCCTTCGAAATCCAGGAGCTCCTGATAGACCGCTCCCAGACCAGCCTGTCGGCACACCTGAGCCGCGACCCGGGCCACCAGCTCGCTCGAGACGATCGTCTTGACCCGGCCGCCGGTGGCTTCCGACAGCGCCGCCGCATTTGATCCATCCACCAATTCCACAACCACGCTGCGGCCGCCCAGATCTCGATCGAAGCTCATCAGCGACAGCAGCGTCGTGGTTGCGCGGGCATCACCGTCGGGCGTTCCGTCGGAAAGGATGACCACATTTGCGGCGGTCGTGGGGGATACGAGCGCCAGATCGGCGGGATTCGACGGATTGCCGGAACGACAGACAACTCGCGTTCGGCCATGACTTCGGCGGAAGAGCTGCTTTGCCAGGCCAAGAGCCGTCCGACCGGTCAGCAAGTCGAGCGCCAGATTGCCTCGGTGGTGCGTGTTGATCTCATCATCAAGCTGCATGCGATCACGTTCTGCCAGCACAACAATGCAGGGATTGCGCTCGCTTGCATTGGCAACTTTGAGCTCCTCGATCAGCATGTGCGCTTTGTCGCTCCAGCCGAGAATCAGTGTGTGCCCGCTCTCAACGACGATGCCGCGCCCCTTGCGCAGGTCGTCGATCAGCCGGTCGATCACGCTCGAGATCAGACCGATCAGCGTGGAGAAGATGAAGATGCCGACAATTGTGATTGCCAGCGACAGCAGCCTGAAGATCCAGGCCGTGTCGTCGCCGGTAACGGTTCCCGGGTCCAGCGTTCGCATCAGGGCATCCCAGATGCCTTCACTGACACCGCTCGCGGTTTCCCGCACGTCGGTGTGGCGGGCGACGACGTACAGTCCGGCGCCAGCGACTGCCACGAAGGCCGCGGTTACTGCCGCCAGCCAGAGGATCATTGCTCCCGACCCGCGCGACAGTGTCAGGTCGAACCAGTACCGAAGGCGTGTTGCCGCGGTAAATGGATGAGGCGGATGACTGACCCCCATCGGTGCCGCCCCCGCAGACGTCAGCGACCCGAATCCGGGTGACCCGGCGGCCCCACCTGAAGATCCGGTGCTTTTTGGGGCTTTTCGACGGCTTGCGGCGATGTTGGTGCGCTGTGACATGACAGCACGCCTCTACCCGCGTGGCCGCGTTGCTACGCAGCGTCGACTGGCAGATCGTTATGAGCTTGTCGCGTAGCCGGTGTAGCCGTTCTGCGCCGCAATGGTAGCCGGATCAACATAGCTCCCCGAGGAGAAGTTTCCGGGCGGCGCGGCGACTGATCCAGGACCTGTGCCAGCCGGTACCGGTGGTGCCACGCTGCCCGCCTGCACGTTGGTCTGGCCGCCTGCGCCATAACTGCCTGAGCCGGTCGCATACCCGCCGGTTGTGCCGTAGCCACCGGTCGGCCCGACCTCGGGCTGGGGTCCGTACGATGATGTTGCCTGCGCGGTGACATCAACGGCGTACGGCTGTCCGTTTGCGTCGTAGCCGATACCAATCTCGGCATGGTCAGAGCCGCCCAGAATCACCTGGTCCAACCAGGCCTGGCCGATGCTGCTCATCGGAATGAAGCCATGCGATGGCGTGTTGCCGTTGATGCCTGTCACGTAGTCAACGCCGTAGACCAGGTCTGATTCGCTGATCGAGAAGATCTGGACGTCACCCATCGGCTGGTTGGGATCGACCGTGCCCGTCGTTCCCGGTCCGGTCGTTGTCGTCCCGGTCGGCGGTGCGTTGCCGATCGGATTGCCGTTCGCATCGACCTGGGTGTTGGGCTGGGTGCCGCCCTGGCCGATCGGGTTGCCGTTGGCATCCACGGCGACCAGCTGGCCGCTGGTTGGATCCAGCAGGAAGAGGTTGCCCTGCGCATCCCCATAGACAGGATTGCCCGCAGAATCAGTAATTGGCTGACCGTTCTCGTCGGCGAGCGGCTGAATTCCGCCCGTTCCAACCTGGCCACCCGTTCCCGGATCTCCGGTGGTGCCGGTCCCCTGGCCAATCGGATTGCCGTTCTGATCAATCTGAATCGGCTGGCCGCTCGCCGGGTCCAGCAGGAAGAGGTTGCCCTGCGCATCCCCATAGACAGGATTGCCCGCAGAATCAGTAATTGGCTGACCGTTCTCGTCGGCGAGCGGCTGAATTCCGCCCGTTCCAACCTGGCCACCCGTTCCCGGATCTCCGGTGGTGCCGGTCCCCTGGCCAATCGGATTGCCGTTCTGATCAATCTGAATCGGCTGGCCGCTCGCCGGGTCCAGCAGGAAGAGGTTGCCCTGCGCATCGGTGTACACCGGGTTGCCCTGCGCATCTGCGACAGGCTGACCCGCCTCGTCAGTCAGGGGCGTCATTCCCTCGGGGACTGTGGGTGCGGGCGGCGCCATTGCGCCGGTCAGCGCTTTGAGGCCCATGTAGCCACCCAGGCCCATCGCTCCCGCAACGCCGACATACTTGATCGGCTTGATGGCCTTGTCAGCGCCTGTCTCTGCAAATCCAAGTGCGGTACGAGCCTCTGTCAGCCCGGTCCGCGCGTCGACCAATGACTGCGACATGGCGGCGGTATCTCCAGCCTGCGCGGCAAGGCGTGCCTGCGCCAGCGCATCCGTGGCACTCTGCAGGTTGGTTCCGATGTGTGAATCCCAGGTGCTGATCAGTGAGGCAGGTCCACCGCCGCGTTCAATCAGGCTACCGACGGACGTGCCCGCGCCCGAGAGGTGGCTGGCTGCCGAGTCGATTGATCGCGTCAATGCCACCTCACCCTGGGCGAGCAGCGAGTCGGCCGCGGCCGGATCGATCAGGTTTGGACGGATGCGTGCAAGTGCGCCTTCGGCACCTCGCAGCTCTCCCATCACGGCCTTCAACGGCGCGCGAAGACGAAAAGCGTCGGCAATCGACATACGGTATTCCCCCTCTAGAATTTCCCTTCAACGAGGTATCGGGTTCAACCGTGCGGGTGTTTCATCAGTGCGCGCTGGTCAGCGCCTCGCGGGCACGCAGGTACTGCGCCTCGCGGACCGCCACCTGATGCTCAATGGCTGCAAGCTGCGTATCACTCGTCTTGAAGTGGAATGCCGCCCTGACCGCGGCGGGAGCCACACGGCGGTAGTCGTGCCCGACTTCGTAGAAGCCGCCCCGCGCGCGAACAGCCTGGGCTGGAATGTCGACAAGCTCGTTCAGCGCACTGACAATTGGGACGAAAGGCGTGTCGCGCGAGCCACCGCGGGTGGCCGGCCGCTCGATGAATGCACGCCACGTCAGCCGCAGCGGATCATCGTCCTGAACCACATATGTCACGTGCGGCTTCGCGCCGGAGCGACTGGCGGCCATCAGCTGTTCGCGACCGTTTGCGAACAGTACGCGCGGGTCACCATTGCGGGCGGCGGCCTTGATGATGCGACGCGGCGACTTTGCGAGACCGGGAATCCCCAGGTACAGCGCGCTGACTCCGTGCTCAGCGAAGCCCTCGACGCCGCTGGGCGCAAGTCCGCGGTTCGCGACCCAGCCGCCGAAACAGAGCCCGTGGTCAATGACGTTGGCACTTCCGCCCCGTTCCATTGCACGCGCGCGAAGCCCATCAACCAGCATGCGGTGCGCCTGCGCGGCTTCGCCCCTGCTGCGCATCGCGAGCAGCGCACTTGATCCGGATGTCTGCACTGCGATCGAGGCAATGTCCCCGTGCGTCATGAATTCCGCAGACAGAGGAACGACGGGGTTGATCCGCCCAGTGGCGACGGGCTGGATCGCCAGAATCGTTCCTCGATCGATTGCCCCCGACTTCTCTGCGCGGTCGAGGGCGATTGCAACGCGCTCAGCCATCGTGTCGGCCTCGTGCAGGCCAACATAGATCCTGATCGGCTGGCGGGCGCTGTCGGTCTTCATCACCTGGTTGATCTCTGACGCTTCGGCGATGTCGCTGAGGAACCGTCGGCCGGGCGAGCCGATGCGCTCCCAGGCCGCGTCGTCTGCTCCACCACCCGCAGCAACGAGCCCTTCGCGTGCGACGGCCAGGCGTGATTCGAGGGCGGTCTGTGCAGCTTTTGGGTCGATCGATTTGAGCAGCGCCTCGTCGACGGCAAGTGCGCCGCGCGCCGCCTTGATCGCACTGGGACGGTTCGGCAATGCGTGCGCCACGCGAAGTGCCAGCGCTCCGGCACCGATGGCTGCAGCCCCCTCCAGTGCGACGGCGACCGATCGCCCGCCCGGCGCAACGTCGTCAACTGCGCCCGTTATGTCGAGTCCGAATTGCGACGTTGCCTGCGCTGCGACCATCGCCACGCCGGTCGCACCGACGATTGCGGATGCAGCACCCAGCCAGCCGCCCGCGCGGATCGAGCGATTCGCGAGCGCGCGCGATACCGCAATGCCGCCGGCTCCGGCAGCTGCCGCGATACCACCCGACGTATAGCCGTTGTCCTTGCTGATTCCGGCCACCAGGTCGCGCGTCATATATCCGGCGCCAAATCCTGCGGCACCGATCAACAGCGTCGATGCAAGCTGTGTGACGGGGGCGCGTCGAAAACTGCCGGGAATCAGGCTGGCGATGGCAGCCAGCGCACCTACGCCTACTCCGACCGATGCGGCACCGGGTATCGACGACTCGCCCGCGGCGCGCGCAACGCGTGCCGACTCGTGCGCACGTGTCGGCTGCGACGCAGGCGTCAGTTGAGATCGTTGTGTCCCGTTGATCAAGTGATTGGTCCCCGTCTGGCTGCGGCCCATCGCAGCAGATATCCACTGTCCGCTTGTCGAGGCATGGGCCCGACGGGGTTTCACGCGTCGATTGCGCAGGGCCGTCCAGATCGCGTCACATCGCCAGGCTGTCGACAGCGGTCAAAACCTAGGTAGTTCGTCTGACTCGGGGCTGGCGGGGCCGTCGTATTCTGAGG
>CAYNNW010000140.1:0-6166 GCA_964398435.1 uncultured Gaiellales bacterium
TTCTCGACGGCGACGAGGGCCCCGATCGCATGTGGGGCGGCGCTGGAGCCGACATTGTCGTGGGCGGCAGCGAAGCCGACGTGATTCGCGGTGGCGCCGAAGCCGATTCGCTCGAGGGAGGCCCTGGCAACGACAAGATCTTCCCGGGTCCCGGGGCTGATGTCGTTAAGGGTGGCCCCGGCAATGACCGGATCAAGTCGGGCAACAACGATGGCGACTCCGACACGATCTCGTGCGGTGGTGGAACCGATCACGTCTGGTACTACACCGGTGACGAGGTGGCCAGTGACTGTGAGCACATGCACCGCGTCGGCTAGCCGACCGATCACATAATTGAACTGCCATTGGGGGCGGTGACCTGCGGGTTGCCGCCCCCGTGTGCGTTGCGAGAGCGTATTCACGAAGTTGCATCAACTGACACACGCGCGCTGCATGACATTGGCCAGGCTTGAGCCCGTCCTGCCGACTGTGCCTTCGCGGCGCGCGCTCCCCGGGTAGCTCAGCGGAGAGAGCAGTCCAATGACGAAGGGCAGGTCGCGGGTTCAAGCCCCGCCCCGGGGATGCGCTACCATGAGTGGATCGTCATTGGGCTGCTCCGATACGGAGCTGCACAGCATTGGGGGCGGTGACCTGCGGGTTGCCGCCCCCGTGTGCGTTCTGGCCCGAACGTGAACCCGGTTCTGTACGGTCAAGTGGGCCACACCTAAGCCGCGGACCGCCCTGACGCGCGTATTTCCAACGCTACATGTGGCCCATGCGCTCGACGGGCGGGTCCACCACGTATCGTGAGACGGTCACTCCAGATGATGAGCACGCGCCTGAAACGCACGAAGTGCTGACTTTGGCACTTATCCAGCCGCCATTCGCTTGTCGAAACCACTTGGGGCGCATGGTCATCTCTATAGCTTGGCGCTGCGTACGTCGAGGCCCTGCGAGCGTTCGAATACACAGGATAGAGCGGCCACGCGGCTCATTGCAGCTTGCAGAAAGTCGAATTCGCGAACGACGTGCTGACGACCCATCGGGCGAAATCTGCAGGAATTCCTGCACTCGTTGTGCATCCCACTTAGGAAGCGCGCACGACCTCCGGCTGACTGCATTGGACTCGACCAATTCCTGGTCGACGACATATGCAAAGGCCGGCAACTCGAACGAGAAATCGGTATCGAGCTCGGAGAGCGTAACGCCGTGACTGCAGAAGTCGTGTCCCGCGCCGCCAATCATCATCCCGACCCGAGCGCTCCCGGCCCGCCGGCCACGATCTACAACCGACTGATGGGAATCCGCGACAAAATCGATCGAGTCTGCTCCATTATGCGGGTCAGAGTCATCATCGAATCGGTGTAGCGACAGGTGGTCTGCGCCTTGGCTACCGAAGAGAGTTTGGTGGTCGATACCCTCGATGATGTCTCGATGCCTCGACCCGATGATTCGCTCGACTCCGTGCAGAGAGCTTGAGCCGACGCCCCGGGCCACAACAACTCTTGTGCGCAGCCGAACACGCGAATCAAGTGGCACGCGAGCCCGCCGGTAGGTGAGGGTGTCGACGCCGTAACCCCCTCTGACAATGTCGGTTCCGCGTGACGGATAGATGGTGTCGGCTCCATCCCCCGCGAAGAGGCGGTCATTGCCCGCCCCGCCGGACAACACGTCGTCGCCACCAAGTCCACAAATCACATCGTTCTCGGCCGTGCCAGAGATCCGATCCGGGCCCGATGTTCCAACGATCGTGCAGGACGTACCACGTACGATGAATGATCGTGACGACGTGTTGTCCAATGGATTCCCATCGGTACTTGCGCTGGACACGTCGACGTCAACAGGAACGGTGCCGGAGGCCGTCGGCTGAGCGACAACACTCAAGGTCACGCTCCTGCCCGCCGGTAGGCCCGGCCGCTGACACCGCACCGATGAGGCGCCAGAGGGATGGCACGATCCGCCGGCCAGCGTAGCCATCGGTTCGCGTACACTTGCAGGAAATCGGACATCGACCATCACGCGATTGGCAGCACCACGGCCGTTGTTGTTCACCCGCCCGTACAGGATGAGCGGAGACCTGCCCACTGCCGGCGCACGAAATCGATGGGGCCAGCTTCGAGGCCGGAAGCTCAGGTCAGCGTGCGAGGAGGGGTTCACCACGAGCGTGGCAGACCCCAACATTGATGGGCTGGAAAATTCGGCCAGCTCGCCGCCGACCAGCACGCCTACTGAAGAAGCCTCTAACGACCACCAGCCGCGCGCCGACCCGTACCACGAGTCGAGCCGACCGGTTGGAAGTACCAGCCCGGGCGCAATTAATGTTCCAACATTTCGGGCACATTTCAGCGGCGTTCGAACGGTTGCATGGTCAGCGAAGCTCAGTCGAAGCCAGTCAAACGTCAGCCACAGCGCTGTTCCGAATTCCTGGCAGGGGTCTTGGTCGACGCCGTCCAGCATTGTCGGAAAATTGGCAATCACAGGCGGCTCAAGCACTTGATGTGCGAGTAGCACGCGTCGGCCCGACGGTGATCGAAGTACCAGCCGTTGTGGCAGGACCGAAGCAAGGCCAGATCCGGGGGTATTCAGTTCAACCTCGCGCACCATCACCGAGTTGATTGGGGCGGTGTCACGTACTTTGAACCGCAGTGTCACGGGCTTTGATGACGAGATATCCAGCGGTTCTCGAGGCTCAGCAAACACAACCTCCCCCGATGCTGGCGGCGTACACAGAGACGTAATGGCTGCGACACCCACCGTGCAGGCCACCAATCGCGCCAGTCGTTTCAATACGCGCCATCCCGCATCATCGTCCACGAGGCGATCGTACAGAACCATGCGCATGCCCGGGACAGGGCGATCGTTGGAGGAGCCCCGCGTGTGTTGTGAGTCGGCCTGGCTAGCGACCTTCGAGCGTATCGAGCGCGATGCTTGCGGCAACGATCAGGCGACGGTCGATCAATCGCTGGGCATCACCTGACACGTTCAGGTCGTATACGTCCTTCAGTCCCCAGCGGCGCTTGAGGTGCCCGATCACGACACCGGGAGTCGCGCCCAGCTTGCCCGAATCCGGGCCGTACGCCAGCGTCATGTCGAATGGGAAGAAGTTGAGCAGGTCCGGGCCATAGCGTCGCAACAGTGCCATCGGCAGGCTCGTCTCGGTGATCGTCAGGACGTGCGACTCTGCGCTGTCGTAGATTTCCCAGGTGGACGTGACGAACGTGCTGGCGCCGAACTTGCGCGTCAACTGCCCGACAACCTGGCCGGTCGTGAGATCAGTCAGGTCGTGCTTGCCGCGAAAATTCATCCGCTTCTGGGCTTTCAGCTCCAGCAACGGCTGGGTCTTACCGGTGTCGGCGTAGTACGTGACCTTTTCCTTCAGTGCCAGACGCTTCTGCTGCACATAGACGACGAGGTCACCGACGTCGAAATGCGGACCGGCGCCGGTGCCAACATGTACCTCGTACTTGTTGACACCGATTCGGAACCACTGCCGCACGACGAACTGGTCGTGTGCGTAGCGGGGATCGCTGGAGTGTGAGGGTGCCGCGCCAGTGGCAACGGCGGTCGCCGTCGCGGCAGGAACAGCGCCGGCCCCCTCCTTCGGAGAGGTCTGTTCGCCCCAGGTCGTTCCATCCCACCAGCGCAGCTGCTCTGGATTGTGGGGGTCGTCGTACCAGCCGGCAGGTGTTGTGCTCATCGCTTGACAGGTCCTTTCTGGTTTCTCCATTGCTCTACCCGTTTCGCTGTGCCGACCCACCTGTCGTTAGCGGGTGGTAAAAGTTGGGGATCCTGTGGCGGATGGGTGAAATCGATCACGATCTGAGGAGCTTCACTCGAAAGCCGCGATCGCTTGCCGTTCGGCTGGGGGCTGCCGCGGTCATCGTCTTCCTTGCCGCGCTCGTATCGGGCGGGATGTACATGATGGCAACTCGCGGGCGCATTCCCACACGCGAGGTTCTCTTTGACGAGCTGGGACACAGCCTTCCTCTGTTCGGGCTGGTGTTCTTTCTTACGCTCGTTCTTGTGGCCAGGCATCTTCCCAGGGGGTTGATCGAATCGATTGGTGCCGCCTGGAGCTACTTCGCGGCAGTGTGGTGGACGATGCTCGGAGTAGAAGTCGTGCTCGCCGCGTTATGGGCCCTGGGATCCAGCTCGCGTGAGCCCGGTTTCGCATCAGCCGTCGTAAGCATCGTAGCCGTGAGCGCGGGGAGTGCGGTGCTGGTGACAACCTGGAAGTGGATGCGGTGGGCGACTCCGTCGCCACGTGCGTTGGTTGGGCTGGCGCTCGCGCCGATCGTCCTGTTTGCCATCGACCTCAGGATCCCCGGCTGGCGCGGCGACCTGATCGCGATGGCTGTTGTGGCAGCGGTCGTTGCGTACTGCGTGTACGGGATCCGCCGGAGCGGTACCTCGTCACGGTAGCTGTAAGGATTAGTGCCGCAGCGAGTTGCGAGCCAGACGTGCGGCAAGGCCGCCGATCAGCGAGTTGCCGGCCGCCCACTGGGCAGTTGCCGGGCCCCACATTCCCGCATCGTCGCGGGCTCGCACGAAGACCATCTGGTCGCGGGGCAGGTCGCTGACCTGGG
This sequence comes from uncultured Gaiellales bacterium, assembly GCA_964398435.1. GTDB lineage: Bacteria > Actinomycetota > Thermoleophilia > Gaiellales > SKUG01 > CAYNNW01. Next base: position 4,566 of record CAYNNW010000140.1, read on the forward strand.
CGCTGACCAGCTCGTTTGCGCCGTCGAACGCGCCGTCCGCTGCCGCCATGGGCGTGCCGCTCCCTGGCTTCGTCAGCGGATCCGTGAACCACTCGGCTCCGGCGATCGCACGGCCAGGTGCGAGTGTGCCCAGCACACCGGCCTCGGGCAGCGCGACCTGTGCTGCGACCTCGCGAACGGACCCGCCAGGAGTGCCGGTCACATGAACGTCCAGCGTGTCGGGCGCCTTGGCGCGGTCGTAGGGAGCGTCGGCGATCTTGGCGGCGTACGTCATCACGGGCGAGTTGGCTGCCCACGACTCTGCGAACTCCTTGTCGCCCTGATGGAACGTGTCGCCGGTCTCAACAGTGAACGCTGCCGACCCGAGGGTGCCGTAGACCCAGTCCTTGCTGGTGCCGTTGGTTGGATACAGCTTGATCGACTGCTGTGGCGTGTAGTGGTTGAAGGTTGAGAACCGTCGTGCAATCGCCTCAAGACCGGCAGCGTGCGGAGCCGGGTCCTTGGTGTAGCCCCAGGGGAACAGGTTGAGGCGCGAGTAGGAGTGCCAGTCAATGAACACCGACGGCTTCTCTTTGAGTACGTAATTCTGGATGGCCTGTACCTCGGGCTCGCTGGCAGCAGCGGCGCCGCGGTAGGTGTCGCTGCGCGGATTCGACGAAGCGCCGGGGCCGCCCCACTTGTAGTCGTAGTTGCGGTTCAGGTCGGTGCCCGATGGTGCTGCAGTGTTCTTGCGTTGCATCAGGTTGCCACCGGCGGTGCCAGCGTAGCCGCCTTCGATCACTGCGTGACCGTCGGGGTTCATCATCGGCACGACTGTGATGACGCGACCATCCAGCAATGCTGTCGCCTCAGGATCTGTACCGTAGCCCTTGACCAGCTGATCCACCCAGCGCATCAGCAGCTCCGGATTGGCAATCTCGCGGGCATGCTCGCCGCCGATGTACATCACGCGGGGTCGATCGGCGACTGCCACCGAGTTGCCACCGTCGGCAGCTGAGGTCGATGTCAGTCGCAGTGCAAGGATGTCGCGATTCGCGGTTCCGGCAACCTTCTCGGAGCTGTCGCCGATGTCGACGAGCTCGACGAGGTTCGGGTGCTTGGCAGCCAGCTCCTGCATCGCAGACTTGAGCTGCTCGTACGTTCGGAAGTACGACGGGGGTGTGCTGGGCTTGAGTCCTGGCTGGCTGGCACCGCTCGTGTACTCGGCGGTGCGGCCCTGCTGCAGGCGGCGCTGCACAAGCTCTGGATCGAGCCAGGCCGGGGTTGATGCGGGCGTTGCGGCGGTCTGTGCAGCTGCACTTCCCAGGAACCGTGCTGCATGCTGTGCGCCAACTGCGCTGACTGGTGCGGTCATTGTCGTCCCTCCCACGGGTACATACCTGCGGGCAATCCTATGGCCTGGGGCGCCGCCATGCGACGCCATCCGGTCAGTGGTGTGCGTGCGTGCGGATTCGGGTCGGTCCATGTAAGCTACGGACCGTGCTGCAGCGCCCTGTGCGCGGCTGCATTCCCGGGCGTTTAGCTCAGCGGGAGAGCACTCGCCTCACACGCGAGGGGTCACTGGTTCAATCCCAGTAACGCCCATGTCGTTCGCACGTGGA
>CAYNNW010000141.1:0-6154 GCA_964398435.1 uncultured Gaiellales bacterium
CTCGTTGCCCGGTTACCTGCTCGTGCACATGGACATCGACAACAAGAACGCGTACCTGCTCGTCCGAGACACGCCCAACGTGACGGGATTTGTCGGAGCGGGTGGCGAGCCGCAGCCGCTGTCGGCGACCGAGCTCTCGCGGGTCATGGCCGCAACCGGAGTTGCAACCGAGGGTGGCGACAAGCCAGCCGCGGCAACGGCCACGGTTCCGGATGCACCGCTGATCGAGTTCGAGCTTGGCGAGACCGTCAAGGTCATGAGCGGTCCGCTCTCCGACTTCGACGGAGAGATCAGCGACATCAACGTCGAACAGCAGAAGCTGAAAGTTCTCGTGTCGATCTTCGAGCGGCAGGTGCCGGTCGAGCTCGGATACGACCAGGTGAAGAAGGTCTGATCGGAACCCGGTTCCGAGTCGACTGCCCCCAAATACACACAGGTAAGGATGCCCCGAGATGGCGAAGAAAGTCCTCAAAGAAGTAAAGCTGCAGATCCCGGCCGGTCAAGCCAATCCGGCTCCGCCCGTAGGACCTGCGCTCGGCCAGGCCGGCGTCAACATCATGGAGTTCTGCAAGGCATTCAACGCGCAGACCCAGGAACTTGGTGGCCTGATCATTCCGGTAGTGATCACGGTGTTCGAGGACCGCTCGTTCACATTCATCACCAAGCAGCCACCGGCCGCCGTGCTGATCAAGCAGGCGCTGCGGCTGCAGTCGGGATCGGCCGAGCCCAACAAGACCAAGGTCGGAACGTTGACCGAGGCTCAGCTCCGCGAGATTGCTGAGAAGAAGATGCCCGATCTCAACGCCAACGACATTCCGATGGCAATGCGGATCATCGCTGGCACAGCCCGCAGCATGGGTGTTGAAGTCGAGGCCTGACCTCGCGTTTCAGGTTAGTTAGAGGAAGACATCACAACATTGTGGGAGGGAGTGCTCCACCGGAGCGCCCCGCTTGCACCACAGGAGGCAAACAATGGCACAGGCAGCCCAGGACCGAGTTCGCAAGGCCTCGCGTCGATATCACGCAGATCGCGTTCGCGTCGATCGCAGCAAGCTTCACTCGCCACGCGAGGCATTCACGCTCCTCAAGGAGCTTGCCGGTGCGAAGTTCGATGAAGCCGTCGAGGTTCACTTCAAGCTCGGTCTCGACGTTCGCAAGGCCGACCAGATGCTGCGTAGCACGATCACGCTGCCGCACGGAACCGGCAAGACCGTCAGTGTTGACGTCTTCGCCCAGGGCGACAAGGCTGCTGAGGCGCAGGACGCGGGTGCTGATGTTGTTGGCGCCGAAGACCTTGAGAAGCGCATTCAGGAGGGCTGGACCGACTTCGACGTCTGCATCGCCACTCCAGACATGATGGCCACGGTCGGCAAGCTGGGCCGGATTCTCGGACCACGCGGAAAGATGCCAAACCCGAAGACGGGGACCGTCACGTTCGACGTTGCCCAGGCTGTCGAGGCGGTCAAGGGCGGCAAGTTCGAGTATCGGACCGACCGCAACGGGATTATCCACGTGGTGATCGGCCGCAAGTCGTTTGAGGTCGATCAGCTGATCGAGAACTACGGCGCAATGCTCGAGGAAGTGCTCAAGGTCAAGCCGTCGAGCGCCAAGGGGCGATACATCCACTCGATCTCGGTCGCGACGACCATGTCACCGGGAATTCCTGTTGACCCTGCGCGAACGCGGGACCTGCTTTCGGACGACGCTGCCGAGTAGCCCCGTTGCTTCGGCCAGTGGCCGAGGTCATGTCGATCCGACTTTCTGCCGATATCCGCTGCGATGGTATCGCCGCGAGTTCATCGGCTGCGCGAAGCCGCGCGTGCGCGGGGAATCGGCGCGCTTGCCGTGTCGCTTGTCGTAGTCGGCGTTGTGTGGATTGCCCTCAGTTTCAGTGAGACGGGCAGGGATATCGAACACCGTACGGTGGATACGCGTTTTGATCGTCGAGGGGCGACGACTGCGCCACGCGACATTGTGTTGCTCGGCATCGACAACACCACTGACGAGGCTGTCGGGTCAAGCTCCTCGGTGTACCCATGGTCCGTGCATGCTCGGGCGATCGAGCGTCTCACCGCGGCGGGCGCGCGAGCCGTCGTCTTCGACCTTCAGTTCCTGGACCCGCCAGCTGGTGATGCGAAGGATGCCGCCAAGCTGGTGACGGCCGCCCAGCAATCGGGACGTGTGGTCTTTGCAACTGCCAGTGAAACAACGTCGGCCCGCAAGACCACCCTGCCACTCCCGTTTCGCGGGCTTGATCACCCCGCACTTGCGGGTGTGGTACCGAATGCCAAGGGGTCATGGCTGCATGTCGGGAGCGCCCGCGCAATTCCGTCTGGAGACGGCGTTATCCGCTGGATCGAGCCATGGTCGCGAGTCACACTCGCTGACAACACCGAAGGCGGCGGGTCGAGCAGTGCAGTTGCCGTCTCGCTTCCGTCGCTGTCATTGGCCACGCTGGCAGTGGCGGAAGGGCGACCTGCGTGGGAATACCGCAACCTGCCCGATGAGATGCAGATCAACTACAGCGGGCCAACGTCGACGCTCCCCAGGCGAGGTGCGTTCCCGATCCGAAACTACGCGGCAGTGGTCGCTCCCGGTACATCACCTCCGACCTGGGCGCGCGGCAAGATCGTGATGATCGGATCGATGGCCGCCGTACAGCAGGATCTGCATGAAACGCCATTCACCCTGCGCAGCGGCGGGCAGGCCAGTGGTCTCGCAGGTCAGATGCCCGGAGTCGAAATCCACGCCAACGCCGTTGCCACAGCACGGAGCCGGTCGTGGCTTCGATCGCCACCGGTGTGGACATCGCTGATCCTGGCCGTCATCGCTGCAGTGATTTCCTGGTTCGTCATTCGACGGCTCAGCCCGGTCCTGGGTGCGGTCGGAATGATCCTCGTCGAACTGGCATGGCTCGGCTGCGTGCAACTGGCGTTTGTTCGCTGGCGCCTGGTGCTGCCTGTACTGGTTCCTGGTCTGTCGCTCCTCGCGGCCTCCGTCACGATGGTCGTTGCCAATGTAATGGCGGCCCGCCGCGACCGCAGCCGTGTCACTTCACTGTTTGAGCGGTATCTGGCGCCCGACGTCGTACGAAGCCTCGTGGATTCGGGCGAGGAGCCTCGCCTGGGAGGCGAGCGGTGTGAAGTCAGTGTTCTGTTCGCAGATCTACGTGGCTTCACCTCGACAAGCGAAAACGCTGATCCCGAAGAGGTCGTTGCCGATCTCAACGAGTACTTCGAGGAGATGCTCGATGCAATTTCAGCGCACCAGGGGACGTTCGATAAGTTCATCGGTGATGGACTGATGGCATTCTTTGGTGCGCCGGTGCGCCAGCACGATCATGCACGCCGTGCACTTGCCGCGGCCGACGAGATGGTGCGTCGACTGAACGGGCTCAATCATCGACGGCGTCAGCGGGGGTATCCACCGCTGGCAATCGGCATCGGCATTCACACCGGTGTCGCAGTCGTCGGCAACATTGGAGCTCCCGCGCGTCGGCTGGACTTCACGGCGATCGGTGACACGGTAAATCTGGCCTCCCGCATTGAGGGGGCGACGCGTGCACTGTCCGTCACCGTGCTCGCCAGTGCCGATACGGTTGGGCATGCCGGGTTGAGCGACGGGATGCGGCTCAGCGACAGCACCAGCTCGCTTCAGGCACGCGGATCAATCACCGTGAAGGGGAGGAAAGCGCCCGTATCGGTGTTTGAACTCCTGCAGGAACAGGTAGGTGAGGATGATCCCGGGGGCGACACGTCCCGGCCGGGGTGGAGGAGCGACTGCGATGGCAACGATTCTTCGCCGCCACTGGGAGCACAGGAAGCAGCATGACATGAGCGATCCCGTTCTCACACCCCTGGGCACAAGCCCGGCCTGGTACAACCCGGGCGAAGCCGCCTCGGGATACCTGCTGGAGTGCGAGGGCCAGCGCCTGCTGTTGGACTGCGGTACAGGCGTCATATCCCGATATCTCGCGCTGCGATCAGGTACGGACGGTCGCGCGCTTCCGATCCACGACATCGTACTGACGCATGCCCACCTCGATCACACCGGGGATCTCGTTCCCCTCAAGTACGGAATCGATGTTGGCCCGCTATCCGACTGGAAGCCGCGCCTGTGGGTTCCGCCTGGATTGCACGAGCGCCTACAGCGGATGACGTCCGCCTGGGATGCTCCCGCAGACTTCTTCAGCGCCACGTTTGATGTGCGCGAGTTTCGACCAGGGACTCAGTTTTCGCAGGGACCGTGGAGCATCGTTGCGCACGCCGTGCCGCATTACATCGACTGTTGCGCGCTTCGCGTCGAAGCCGGTAGCCGCTCGATCGTCTATTCGGCCGACCTGGGGCCCGACCCGACCTTTTCAGACTTCGCACGCGGCGTCGATGTGATGTTGTGCGAGGCAACGCTTGCCGACGGACACGGTGAGCCGGATGCAACGCGCGGACACATCACGGGAGCCGAGGCGGGAGCATTTGCGGCGGCTGCGGGTGCCGGCAGTCTGATCCTGACCCATGTTCCCGTTGAGATAGACCGCGAGGCTGCAGTTGCAGCTGCTCGGTCGCGGTTCGACGGGCCGGTTGCATTGGCCGTATCAGGCGAGTCCTGGGCGCTTGGGCGCCAGCTGGCGCGAGCCGTCTAGAACGCCGTCAGCTCGCGGGCGATCGGCCGCCTGCCTCATCATCTTCCCCGCACGTGAGGTATGCTCCGCGACAACGCTGAAGACCGTCGGTGGCACACGTTGCCAGAAGCGAGGGATTCCTCCGCCGGCCGAGGCACACCGCATGCGTTCGATCCAACGTTGGGTCGACTCGTCATGCTGGCGTCTTGGCTGCGGTGTGTCCCCCTCTTCAACCGGCATGACCGCTGGAGCACCATCCGTGAACCGGGAAACAAAAGCATCAACGGTCGAGCTGCTGGTCCGTGAATTCGAGGAATGCGATGCACTGTTCATCGCTGACTATCGCGGCCTGGACATGCCATCCATCACTGAACTGCGTGCATCGCTCACCCCTGTGGGTGGTCGTCTGCGCGTGGTCAAGAACACGCTCGCACGGCGAGCCGCAGATCAGGCCGGACTCGAAGGTTTGTCCGACATGTTCCGAGGCCCAACCGCCGTCACCTTCGTCAAGGGCGATGCCGCGGCAGTGGCAAAGGCACTCGACAAGGCTGCGAAGCAGCACGAAGCCGTGGAGCTCCGCGGCGGAATGATGGACGGGCGTGCGGTGGACGTCGCACAGGTCAAGGAGATCGCAAAGCTCCCTGCCCGCGAGGTCATCCTGGCAATGTTCGTTGGCGCACTGAATGGCCCGCTCACGCAGGCTGTCGGAGTGCTCGCGGCACCAACCAGGGACATCGTCCAGTTGCTCGACAACTACATCGAAAAGCGTCGTGGCGAGGAAGAGTCTGCAGCCTGATCGGCTGTGGATTCGCCACACACCCCCTCAACAGAACCCTGAAAGGAACACACAATGGCAACGATCGAGAAGACCGTCGAGGAACTCGGCAAGCTGTCAGTGCTCGAACTGGTCGAGCTGCGAAAGGCACTCGAAGAGGCATGGGACGTCACCGCATCGGCACCGATGATGGTTGGCGCACCGATGATGGCTGGTGCCGCTGGCGGCGACGCTGGCGAGGGCGGCGGCGATGCCCAGACCAGCTTCGACGTCATCCTGTCTTCTGCAGGTGACAAGAAGATCCAGGTCATCAAGGCAGTGCGCGAGCTCACCGGACTCGGCCTCAAGGAAGCCAAGGAAGTCGTTGACGGCGCACCAAAGGCCGTCAAGGAAGGCGTCGACAAGGACGAGGCCGACAAGATCAAGGCCACGCTCGAAGAGGCCGGCGGTATCGTCGAAGTCAAGTAATTCCGCGTCAGCGATGCCCACGGAGGTATCGCACGCAGTGCCCGCTGGGGGCCGCAGGTTGCATCGTGAAACGGTGTGCCGGCGGCCCCCGCGGTCGTTTCCGGACTCGTGTGCGGGCCGACTCGGCCACCGCCGTTGAAATGGGATCCGCGGGCCGCATGCGCCTGGCTACCATTCATTGCCCGTCCCCGTGACTTCCCGACCGGGTAAAGGAACCGTGCCGATCGCTCCACCCGTCAATTCAGCTGTGTGCCCGCGGCCAACCGTGCATCCCTCGATTCCGGGGTCGATAG
>CAYNNW010000142.1:0-6138 GCA_964398435.1 uncultured Gaiellales bacterium
GGTCTCGTACCACCAGCCCGAGTACACCGCCGACGTCGACGGCCTTGGCACGCTTCGCCTGTTGGAGGCGCTGCGCGACTGGTGCGGCCATGCCGAGCGGGAGGTGCGCTTCTACCAGGCCGGCACGAGCGAGATGTTCGGCGCAACCCCTCCGCCCCAGCTGGAGACCTCGCCATTTCATCCTCGGAGCCCATATGCGGTCGCAAAGGTCGCATCACACTGGCAGGTCATCAATTATCGCGAGGCATACGGCCTGTTCCTCTCGAACGGAATTCTGTTCAATCATGAAAGTGAGCGACGGGGCGAAACGTTCGTAACCCGCAAGATCACCCGGGCTGCGACCCGGATCAGTCTCGGTCTGCAGGAACACCTGTATCTGGGGAATCTGGATGCCCAGCGCGACTGGGGGCACGCCGAGGACTATGTCGAGGCGATGTGGCGGATCCTGCAGCACTCCGAACCTGACGACTTTGTCGTGGCAACTGGCGAGATGCGTTCGGTCAGGGAGTTTGTCGAGGCGGTGTTCAGCCAGCTCGATCTGGACCCTGAGCGGCATGTCCGGATCGATGAGCGATACATGCGGCCGGCCGAGGTCGAAGCGCTGCAGGGTGACGCCAGCAAGGCGCGCCGGCTGCTGGGCTGGGAACCGCGAGTCAGCTTCGACCAGCTCGTCAAGCGAATGGTCGACAACGATCTGGAGTTGGCCCGGCGCGAACGCACACTGCTCGACGCAGGACATGCCGTTGAACCACGGGGAGCTGCGGCCCAGTGAGCGAAGACGTGCTACTCGCTCCAGGACGGCGCATCCACGTTGCAGGCCACCGCGGCCTGGCCGGATCGGCAATCGTGCGCGCACTGTCGGCTCGCGGCCTTGCAGACAATCTCATCCTTCGAAGCAGCGCCGAGTGCGATTTGCGGGATCGAGCTGCCGTCGATCAGCTCTTTGCGAGCGAGCGCCCCGAGATCGTCTTTCTGGCGGCAGCTCGGGTGGGCGGAATCCTTGCCAACGATACATACCCGGCAGAGTTCCTCCGCGACAACCTGGCCATCGAATTGAACGTGATCGATGCGGCTCGTGAGCACGGCGTTCGCAAGCTGATGCTGCTGGGCAGCAGCTGTATCTATCCGCGCCTCGCGCCACAACCGATGCCGGAGGACTGCCTGCTGACCGGGCCGCTGGAACCCACGAACGAGTGGTACGCCATCGCCAAGATCGCCGGTATCAAGATGTGCCAGGCCTATCGCCGACAGTACGGCAGCGACTTCATTGCCGTGATGCCAACCAATCTCTATGGCCCGCACGACAATTTCGACCTGGAAACAAGCCACGTACTGCCAGCGCTGATACGACGATTCCACGAAGCAACACAACGAGGTGACACGTCAGTCACGATCTGGGGCACCGGTCAGCCGCGGCGCGAGTTCCTGCACGTCGACGATCTGGCCGATGCCTGCCTGATGTTGATGGAAGATTGGTCCGACGAACGGATCATCAATATCGGCGTTGGACGGGACATTTCGATCGGCGAACTGGCGTCGCTGGTCGCCGACGTTGTCGGCTTCACCGGCGAGATCGACTACGACACGACCAAGCCCGACGGAACGCCCCGAAAGCTGCTCGATGTCAGTCGAATCAACGAGCTCGGATGGCATGCGTCAATTGACATCCGGGACGGCATCGAGCAGACGTGGAAATGGTATGTCGAGCACGGTACTGACACCGCCGATACGGCACGGGAACATGCTGTGTGAGCAATACGGTTCCCGACACGTCACCGCGGCGAGAGCGCCGCACGCGACCGCGGCCCACAGACGTGGCGGTATCCGATGCCGGCCGCTGGCTGATCGCCGCCGACCTGCTCGCAATTGCCGGGGGGTCGCTGCTCGTCGCTGCACTTGCGCGCCCACTCGGACTCGACCAGCAGGTGCAGGGAAGTGCCCGCCAGAGCCACCTGCTGCTGTTCGCAATGTTCGATCTGCTCCTTGTCATTCGCCTTGGCATGAGCGGCCAGTACGAAGCGCGACAGCGATTTGACCGCATCGACGACCTGATCGTCCTGCTGCGCTGCACGTTCACAGCCGCTGCCATCGCCGTCTTTCTCTCGGTCCTGAGCAAGGGCTTCTTTCTGGAGTTCACGGACTACTCCCGCTGGTTCGTGGCGGTCGGAATCGGCGTTCCAACGGTGCTGCTGCTGGCAACGCGCCAGATCGGCCTCTCACAACAGCGGCGCGCGTTCAAAAAAGGCAGCTGCGTCACGTACTCGCTGGTCGTCGGAGGGGGACAGCGAGCACGCGAGTTCAGTGAGTGGCTACGGGAGCAGCCCTCTCTCGGTGTTGGCTCACACCTGAGTGAGTGCGCTCCGTCGGACGATATCGAAGCATTCCGCACTGGCATCAGACAGGAGTTGATGGACCACCGTCCGAACGAGGTTGTCATCGCGTTCGAGCACGCACATCCCGACGCACGCGACGCGATCGTCACAGAAGCGGCGCTGCTCGGAATCGCGGTCAAGGTACTCCCCGGCGTCTTCGAAAGTTACCGCTCAACGGTGCTGGGATATGGCGGCAGGCCAGTGACCACACTCTTCGAGACGCCGGAGCAGCGATTCGCCAGGCGACTCAAATTTGTCTTCGATGCCTGCGTCGCTGCTGTGGCACTGCTGATGCTGCTGCCGCTCTTCCTGATCGTCGCCCCGCTGATCAAATTGTCAGACGGCGGCCCCGTGTTCTACCGCCAGTGGCGAGTCGGCCAGTACGGCAGGCGTTTCCGCTTCTGGAAGTTCCGAACGATGCGCGTGGATGCCGACGAGGTTCTCGAGCGGTATCTGAGCGATCACCCCGAGGCCCGAAATGAGTGGGACAAGTTCCAGAAGCTGAGCAACGATCCTCGGATAACCCGAATTGGCAAGCTTCTGCGACGGACCAGCCTCGACGAGCTCCCACAGTTGATCAACGTCCTGGTCGGAGAGATGAGTCTGGTGGGACCACGCCCGCCCATGCCCGGACAGGTCACCGGATACGGCGACAAGTTCGTTTTCAACCAGGCACGCCCGGGACTGACAGGGCTGTGGCAGGTGAGCGGACGGAACGAGATCGACTTTGACGGACGGGTCGATCTGGATGCGTGGTACCTGGAGAACTGGTCGCTCGGCCTGGATCTGCGCATCGCAGTTCGAACTGTGCTCGTGGTAATCACGGGTCGCGGCGCCTACTGACAGTGTCATCTCACGTACAGAGAGGCCTGTGTCAGTGCCGCAACTGCAGCAACCAGCCACGAACACGCGGCCGCGCTGAGCGAGAGCAATCGCCGCTGCCGAATAGGCCGCCAGGCTGACAGCACTGTCAGGGCAACAACGATCGCCAGCCACAGGAGGATCGGAATGTCAGTCATCGGCCGTCCAGCCTGCCGTGGCCATCTCATCAATCCGCGCGTGAACAACCAGTCTTCGAACCGCAGTGAATCGAGGTGTACACGTGGACAACGTGATTTCCTCGTAGCCGTGGGGCTTCGCGACATCGACGTTCGTCGGCTGCACTTCGTGCACACGAATCACCCGGTACGTGAATCGTCCGTACGGCATGCGCAGAACTATGCGGTCGCCACGCCGCAGGCGGTGCAGCGACCAGAACGGCCTGGTGTACGTGGTCCGATGCCCGGCGATACCGGTGTTCCCACCCATCCCAGGCAACGAGCTCCACGGAATATGGGCGGGCCCCGCCTGCAGGGTGTCGTCACGCCCTCCCGGCTGCAGCCGTCGCGATCCCTGTACGAAGACAACGCTCAACCCGGTTCGTGGGATGGACAACCTGCCGAGCGGATCGCCGGCGGCCCGGTCGCTCCTCCACACCGTCGCCGCGCGACGGATACGCTCCTGGTCCCTGGGGGACGGCATCCCGTCAGCACCGTCGCCGTCTGACAGGGCTTCGAGTCCACGCTCCAGCGCATTGGCAACGCGCTTTGGAACGCGCGATTCCAGCAGCCGGTCTCCTTCACGCGATCGCTGCCGCTCGAGCTGCCCAGCCCAGACCGACGTCCCGATCGGCCAGGCAACCACCGCAACAGCTGCGATGAGGCAGGCAGTGGACAAGCGCCGCATCGCAAGCGACCAGTCAATCGCGGGTGCGGTGGGCGGCGGATCTACCTGAGCGGACTCCATTGCGCCACAGCATATTCCGCGGTCCGGCCAAGGCCGCCGCTTGGCGGCCGGATGGTCGACGGATTCCAGTGATGGTCACCCCCTTTCCGATTCTTTGCAAATAGTTTCCATAATGCACCTCAAGTTGCAGTTTGTTCTGACCGATAGGGCGAACTGTGAACAGTCCCACACGCACCAGTGGCGACGGCTTGGCCGTTGGCCTGTCGCCGTATATCTCGCGGCTTGTCATCGCATCGCTTGCGGGAACAGCAGCACTTCTGTGCGCCCTTGGCGCGTCGCCCTCCACTGCGTCAGCGGCCCGTGCCACGGATGCCGCAACGGTACAGGTCCATGCAAGCCACGCACGCTCGATCCGGATGCGGCGCGGGCGAGGTCGTGGACAGCGCCGACCCGTTGCGTCCCTCGAGGTCGGCGGCCGCGGGCGGGCAACGGCCTACATTCGGTTCTCCGCACGCGACCTTGCAGCGGCGCGAGCAGATGCTGGAAATGGAGCCACACCGGCAATGACACTGCGCCTGTGGGTTCGGGACGGCACCCGAACAGGGCTTCGTGTGCATGCCACTGAGCGACCGGCCTGGTCGGGGGGAGCACTGCGTCGCGCCCACCCACCGCACGTTCAGCCGAAGCCACTCATTTCGGTGCGCAGGGTGCGCTCACGAAGATGGATTGAATTGCGGATCCCTGCACGAGCCCTCGACACGGTGGATGGATCGACTGTTGTTCTCGCACTCCGTGGCGGGCGTGATCGGCTGCTGATTGCGGCGCCGCGCACTGGCAGGCGCACCGCAACCCTCACGATGAGCCGGAAGGGCGGCGGCAAGCCAACACCTCCTCCGACCGACACAACGACGTCACCGCCGCCAACGGACACAACGACGAGCGGTGGCACGACAACCGACGGCTCAACCACCACTACCGGTGGCACCACGACGACGGGCGGTACCACAACAACCGGCGGTACCACACCGACAGTGACCTGGTCGGCTCCGATCACGATCACCCGGGGTGGAACGTATACGGGCAACTGGCAGAGCCTTGATACCGCGGTCCCTGCCGTCACGATAGCCACCAGCGAGCCGGTAACCATCACCCGCTCCCGCCTGCGTGGCCGCGGCCATCTGATCAGGTCGGGCACCAGCCACGTGGATCTGACCGTGACCGAGAGTGTGGGCGAGGGGCTCCATCCGGGGATCAGCGGCAAGACGGCCGGACGATTCATCAAGCTCGAGACCCCTGACAATCTGGTTGCGCGTGCCAACGACATCCGTTCGACCGCCGGCATCTACCTGCTCGGATTCGGAGGCTCATCGGCCTCAGGCGACACGATCAAAGTGCTCAACAACAACGTACGCGACATTGAAGGTCGTCTCGCATCGAGTGCAACCGAGTGGTCGTCGACATCATTTTCACCAACGCAATGGGTTCAGCTGGACAAGGTACGGCACGTTCCGGGAGTGGATATTGGTTGGAACCGGATCGTCAACACGCCGGGATCCAGCCGCGCCGAAGACGTGATCAACATCTACGAGAGCAGTGGAACATCGGCATCGCCGATCACCATCCACCACAACCTGATCAACGGTGCCTATCCGGCGATCCCCACGGCCAGCGGATACTCAGGCGGCGGCATCATGATTGGCGATGGAGCAACCGCCATCGCAACGGACGCAGCTGGATATGTCGTCGCCCGGAACAACACCGTCGTTGCCACAACCAACTACGGACTCGCGATCGCCGCCGGACACGACCTGCTTGCCGAGAACAACACGGTGGTTGCAGCGGGAGCACTCGCCAATGGCAGCAGGCTGCAGTCACAGAACGTGGGAATGTATGTCTGGAACATGGATTCTCTGACGTCGTTCTCATCGAACACGATGCGATTGAATTCGGTTGGCTGGTCTGGCGCTGCCGCGGGAAGCCGAAACGACTGGTGGCTTCCCAACTGTGCGACGGGAACGTGTACGGGCAACACGTCGATATC